>DASVOW010000260.1:0-1604 GCA_036383155.1 Ktedonobacterales bacterium | reverse complement strand
TGCCATAAGCCTGCGAGCATGAGGCTGTGATACAATCAGGGCCGCTGGCCGTCTTCGTGCGGTACAGCGGCTTTTACGTGCCTGTGTGCTCGTGTTTGTGCCGCTCGGATTCAGGGAGGCCACACCATGCAACAAATGAAGCTATTCAGCAGCGCGGCGTGCGCCGACGATCTAGCAATGCTGGAGCGCATGATCAACGAGTGGATCGACGGCTCAGGCGCGCGCATCATGCAGATGACACAATCGCAATTCGGCACGCATCTGGTGATCTGCCTGATCTACATGCGCGGCGGCGAGGATACTGTGCGGCATGCGGAGGCAAGCGTTGCCGTGCCGGAGGTCTTCGAGCGCACGATGGATGATGCGGAGCTCGATCCCGATGGAGCCGATAGACCGCTGCCGCAGGCGGAGCTTCCCTATTAGCGACTAATAGAACAGACCATAGAGAATATAGAGAATACAGAGCAACGATGAGCAGCGATACAGCTTACCCATATGTCGTCTATAGCACGCCTGATGGCGAGGTCGGGGAGCGGCGATCTCTACACGCAACTGATTTCACTGGGGAGCCACTCTCAGCCGGCGACCTGATCCCATTGCCGGATGGGGTGACGCTCTCGATGATGCCGCAGCGGCTGGCCGTCGGCGTAGATGCGTCAGGCAAGCGCGTCACCATCGGCGAGCAGCAGGGCTGGGCGCTCGCCGCGCTGCTGCCCATCGGCTACACACGTACACGCCTGCCCGCCTATGAGAAGACGCCTGGCATCGAGCCGCTGCCGTTCTTTGGCTACTCGGCCATCGCGGGTATGCACGGCCGCCTCTACGTCGCGGCGGTGCGCACGGATGACCCCGAGCGCTGGATCGGGCATAACTACGACCGGCGGCGCCTGGAACGACTGGTGCGCGAGCGACTGCTCGCCGAGCCGGAGAACCGCATCCTCCAGCAGCACGCGCACTGCGCGCTGGATTACTCCTGCCCCACGGCGAGCAACGTCTTCTTCCGCCGCTGGGAGGGGGCGATCGCCGTGTCGCCGGGATGCAACGCGCGCTGTGTCGGCTGCATTTCGAAGCAGGACGAGGAGGGGCTCGTCTCGCCGCAGGACCGGCTGATGTTTGTGCCAGCGGTGGACGAGATCGTCGAGGTCGCGGTGGCGCACTTAGAGCAGGCGCCTGACGCGATTCTGAGCTTCGGGCAGGGCTGCGAGGGCGAGCCGCTGTTGCAGGCGCGGCGGATCGAGCAGGCGATCCGGGCGATCCGGGCGCGCACCACACGCGGCACACTGAATATCAACACCAACGCCAGCAATCCGCGCGCGCTCCAGCGGCTCTACGACGCCGGGCTGGACAGCCTGCGCGCCAGCACCATCTCGGCGCGGCGCGAGACGTACGACGCCTACTACCGCCCGATTGGCTACACCTTCGACGACGTGAAGCGCTCGCTGATGCTGGCGCGTGACGCGGGCGTGTATAGCTCGATCAACCTGCTGTGCTTCCCCGGCTTGATCGACGCCGAGGACGAGATAGAGGCGCTGGTGGCGTTCCTGCGCGAGACAGGCGTGCGGCTGGTGCAGCTGCGCAACCTGAACATCGACCCCGAAGTGCTG
>DASVOW010000259.1:0-2970 GCA_036383155.1 Ktedonobacterales bacterium | reverse complement strand
CTCGCGGGAGATGAGGTCGAGCACGGCGCGGCCCTGGCGGGTGACTTCGTTGGCGGCGTGGACGTCGGCGAGGCGGGTGAGGCCGGGGGCGCCGAGGTAGCCGTAGGCGGAGTTGATGAGGATCTTCATGGCGGCGGAGAGAGCTTCGTCGGTGTGGCGCTCGGCGGAGCCTGGGGCGGCGGTGCGGGCGCGGGCTTTGGCCGCGAGACGCTGCTCGACGAGACGGTCTACCAGGGCGAGGAGGGCGCCGAGGTGGTCGGACTGCGGGCCGATCTTATATTGGCGCATAAGCGAGGGATACAGGCTGGAGACATCGGCTTTCACGACGCGGCGGGCGACGCCGGAGGCGAAGAGGTAGAGCGCGGCGCCGCTGTGCTGGGTGCCGTCGCTCTGTGTGTAGGCGGGGAGGGCTTCGCCGGCGCGCATGTAGGCGCGGACGAGCAGGGGATCGAGCACGCCGGTGGCGGGTCCGGCGTCGGCGAGGCGCTCGTAGCGGCGGGGAGCCATGCGGGCCAGGGCGAAGGCGGCGCCGCCCAAGAGACGCGCGAGCCCATCCACCTCGCGCACGTCGTCGAGCGCATAGTGGCGCACACGGTCGGGGTCGGTGGTCCAGGTGGCGTAGATCTGGGGGCCTTCGACGTATTCGCGGTTCTCAGGGGCGAGGCCGAAGTGACGGGCGACGGCTTTGAGGCCGTGGCCGGGGAGGTCGCGGGCGACGAAGTCGTAGCGGCGCACGGCATCGAGGGTGTCGATCAATTCGCGGCCAGGGATGGTGTAGCGCTTGCGACCGCCGCCGCGCTTGCCGTTGTCTGCTGCGGAGTCGGATTGCTCTTGCTCGTCGGTTGCGGACTCGCCAGCGTCGCCGCGGAGGGTGCCGTAGCCGCGCGAGGCGGCGCGCTCGGAGGGGGCGGCTGCGTTGAGGCGGCCCAGGGAGAGCGGGATGCCGAGGGCTTGCGCGCGGCGGGCGAGGAAGGGTAGGTCGAAGCCGTGGAGGTTGTGGTTTTCGATGACGTCGGGGTCGCGCTCGCGGATCAGGGCGGCGAGGCGGCGGATCAGGTCAGCCTCGGCGGCAGGGTCAGCGGGATTGCGCGCGCCGATGTCGAGAGTTTCTTCGTGGCCGCGATTGTCGCGGACGGCGACGAGGAAGATGTGATTATAGGTAGGGTCGAGGCCGGTGGTCTCCAGGTCGAACTGGAGGCGGTGGAGGTCGTCGAAGGCGAGGTCGCGGACGTGGGTGCGGCCGGTGGCGACGAGGTCTTGTTCCTCCGGCGAGAGGGAGAGCACGTCGTCGGCGTCGAGTTCGCCAAGGCGGGTGGGGGGATCTTCGAGGCGGAGCCGCGCTCCGGCGAGCACGGAGGCTTCGATGGTGCGGCTGTGTGTGGCGCTGACGAGGTAGCGCAGGCGTCCGGGGCCGGATAGCTCGCGGTAGGCGATGATGTTGGGAGCGTCGGAGCCGGGGGCGTCCTCGGGGAGGAGGCGCGGGCCAAGGTGGGCGAGATCGTCGAGGGTGGAGAGCAGCGCCCAGGGGCGGAAGCGCTCTTCCTCGCGGAGGAGGCGCAGGGTGCCCGGCTCGCGGCGCCAGATGGTGGCGCGTCCGTCGCGGGTGGCCCAGACGGAGACGATGCCGGGGGTGGGGTCCCAGCCCCAGAGCCACTCGTCCTGAGGGGTAGTGGATGCCGGTTGGGTTTGTGGCGCCATGGCGGGTGCCTCTCAATGTGTGGGAGGGGCAGCGGTTCAACGGCGGGCGGTTGAAACCGCGGCCTGTGCCCGGCAGGCAATTGGGCTCCGCTACGCTCCGCCACGAAGTCCCCCTCCGGGGACTGGGGTGACTCTAGATTGTCTTCAAATGGCAGTAATCGCAATGAGTTGATGTTATCGCCTCGGCGCTTGTGAGATCAACCTGACAGGATAGGGAGCGTTTGCGCTTGATTGCAGCAAAAGGGCGAAATAGCCTAAATGGTGTAGCCTGTCTGGTGTCCTGGGGTGATGTATTTTGATGCGAGTTGACGCGAATTGATGGATGAGGTGGCAGGGGTGGCGGAGATGCGCTGTCTGATGAGGTAAAGGATGAGCTTGTAGAGTCGCTCGTATGCTATCGAGTGCGGCAGTATCTAGCGGCGCGTTGATGAGCTTACAGTGGGGATCGCGTGTGGGAAGCTCGACTGTAGCTTGTGAGAGGAACACAAGTTGGTAGCCAGGATGGTGAGAAAAGTGAGGCGTTTGGGCTATTTAGATGGCGTTGTGAGACTGCGTTGATAGGCGGCTGCCTCAGTTGACATACCTAACAGCCTAACCATCCCATTTACAGGCAGGCCCTGTTGGGCATATTCTCCTTTCGCCTCGTTCTTGCCTGACTCGAATGTCAATGATGCTTTTGAAGGTTCTGGCGAAAACTGGCGCGAGTCTTTTGTGATTTGGTGGCGGGGCGCTCGATGTGATGGGCGCGGCCCAGACTCACCGGATATCTAGTGCGGCGACAGGCCGCGACATTTGGCTCTGACGGCATGGAGGTAGACCATGGCACAAGTATCCCAGGCGTCACGACAAGGGGATGGGGCGGCGGGGAGTAGCACTGCGCTCGGCCAGTCCGCGTTATCTGCGGCTACTGCTCAGATAAGGGAGGCTGAGAAGGATAAGGTGCTGCCGCTTCCGGGGTGGCTGGTGAAGCTGTATTTCATCTTCCCGGTGGTACTCTATGTGCCGGACGTTATCTTCAATTACTATGTCTATTCCGACGGCGTGGCGCCCCAAGACAACTTTGCGCTGCAGATATTGGGGTACGTGCTTTGGGGGTTCCTCTCCGTTGGCGTCGTTGGCATGGCTTATCTGCTGTCAGTGCTGGCTCCCTGGCACTGGGGTCAAGGCCACAGGATCCAGGCATTCTTCTGCGGCGTGGGTGTGTTGATTGCAACGGCGATTACGACGTGGAACCGTCTGGCCTATCGTGGCGAGGGGTTTCGCAACTTTAAA
>DASVOW010000258.1:0-3472 GCA_036383155.1 Ktedonobacterales bacterium | reverse complement strand
CTCGGTACGTCTCGGAAGTGCTTCTTGTCGGGCTGATACTCCACCTCATATTTCGCCCGCGGGCGTCTCAGCATGTTCGATGGTGAGGGCCTCGCCATGTAGACAAATCACGGCAGGATGCCCCTCTTCGCCGTAGAGTTTCCAACGGCGGAAATGCGCATATGGCGGATCAGGTTGCGGGTGGGCAAATCCACCTTGGGGGCACTGCTGCGCGTGCGCCTCGTCGTCGCAGGCCCCGCACCGCTCGACTGGAATGGCAATTCGTAGTGCTGCGGCTTGGCGTGCTGGCGGGCACCAGCCGCGCATACAGTGGACGCCGTGGACGTACTGGCTCTCGCCCTTGCTCGACCTGCCTGCTACCAGCGATAAAGACACCCTGCTGCGCACCATCGAGGAGCAGGTACATACCCTCTTTGCCCCGCGACCGCCTTGCGCCGCTCCCCAGTCTCAGCAGTCCGAACAGGCATATCAAGCGTAGAAAGCGTAGTCATCGCTCCTATCCCGCATGCGAGATGTCTACTGCAGGTGAAACTCCTGGCCCTCGTCCAGCGTTGACCTCATATTTTTGACTGCCCCTCGCTTAGTCGCCAGCGATGTGCAGCACGATGCGCCCCCGCCCATGACCCGTTTGACTGAGTTCGTGCGCCTGCCGCACCTCGTGCAATGGAAACGTCGTGCTCACGATCGCCTTGAGTTGCCCTTCCTCCAGCAACCGCGCGATTGCCTGCAAGAGAGCGGTGGAGGGAAAAGGCGACGGCACCGTCATGCCCATGGCGCGAATGCCCCGCTCACGCGCCCGCTCCTGGGACGGCTGCTCCAGCAGCGAGACCACCGTGCCCCCGCGTACGACCACATCCAAAGAGCGTTCGAGAACGTCCCCACCTCGCGTGTCCAGCACCAGGTTCGCATCATGCACTCGTCGTTCAAACGATCCGACTGTATAATCGAGCACCTCGTCCGCACCCAGGGAGCGCACAAACTCGACATTGTTGGGCGAAGCGGTGCCAATCACATATGCGCCCTTCCACTTGGCAAGCTGGACTGCGTACGAGCCCACCCCGCCAGCCGCTCCCTGGATCAAGACACGCTGCCCAGCTTGCAGCGCACCATTCTCGAAAAGCGCTACCCACGCGGTCGTCGCCCCGCCTGAGATCGTAGCCGCCTCGTCAAAACTAAGCCGTGCCGGTTTCAGCGCCAGCGTATCTACCGGGACTGTCGTGTACTCAGCATACGCTCCGTTGGGGGCTCGCCCAAAGACCGCCTGCCCAACTTGAAACAGCGTGATGCCCGCCCCCACTGCCTCCACGACACCGGCCAGTGCCGAGCCAGGGATGTAGGGAAACGACACGGGCCTAAAGCGCTCGAACAAGCCCTGGCGCAACTTCCACTCCGCTGGTAACACTCCTGTCGCATGCACGCGCACCAGCACCTCCCCGTCCTGTGGCACAGGACGGGGAATCTCCTCCAGTTGCAGTTGCTCGGGTCCGCCATACTGATGCACACGTATGGCCCGCATGATCTGTTGCGTCATCTGCCCACTTCCTTCCACGTTCAACACGTTGCAGTGCTCACGGGAACTTTAGCGCAAGAAGGAGGCTCGTCCATCAGGCAGAAGATCAGGCTTTCCCCTGTCCAACTGTGCAGGAGAGCCGCGGTCAATCTAGTTCGTAGTCGAGGGTGAACGTGTGGCCGCCGTCTGGCTCGTTGATGATCCGAGCCTCCCCGCGCAAGCTCCGCAGTTCCCCTGTTCCAGAATCGGGCACCACCGTCCAGTTTGCTGACTGCGCGTCGCGTGTCATGGTCGCGCTATGGTGAAGGACAAAACTCCCTGACCGGCCATGAATGCGGCCCTCTATTCGCTCGAAGCCGACATACGCGGCGGAGCCATTGTGAGCGCCGACCATCAGCAGTTCTGCTGCGCTATGTCCTTCGATGTCGCCATGAAAGGTCTTGGTCACCCGCGTGCGGGACAAATTGATGCCATCCCGCTCGTCATAAGGCGCCGGCTCCCAACTATCGATATCAAACGTGCTGGTCGCGTGATTACGCATAGTACTGCCCCACTCCACTACTACAATCCAGAATATCTCTGCACTATCAAATCGCCCTGCTATGCCTGGAGACTCTCCCAGAACAACGGCAGACGGATAGCAACCTACATATATTCTCAACGAGGGTCCTATAAGTGGAATATCGCGCACGTCTGGGTATGCTGCCGCGGCAGCATCACGTATGTGGATATTGGGTGGAAAAAGCAAGCTGTGCGAAGCGACGCGGTTCAGGATGAGGAATCATCAGAGGACTGAGGATAGATACGCGCGAAAAGTGTGCTGAAGTTGCCGCTGAAGCCTGCCAAAAACGCGTGCATCTCGTTAACATCGTTCACAGTAACAGGAGAAGGTGTCTTGCCCGGCGGCATCAAGCCTGGTTGGTCTAAGGGTGGAGTGTCAGCGAGTGGGTGATCGAGAGAGTTTGGCCTGGCTGGGAGGAAGTTGTTGGATATGATCTCAGGAAGATCAACCGAAACATCGAGTTGTGCTGCTGGTAAAGTCTCGTGGGACTGTGCGTGATTGGCGTCATGATGTGCGTCTGGAAATGACACAACGAAAAGTCCTCGCTGCTGGCACTGAGTGCACGTCGCCATCACCATCCAGGTCGACCGGCGCCGCGCTAATACGACCACGCCATCCGGCGGATATTGCGCGCCGCAATGCGTGCAGGTTTGCTCCGCGAATCGCTCGCGGACGATCCGTTCACGCGCGTGCATGCTCCACTCCCTGCCCTTAGCGAACCATCTGCGCCCCATTATGCTCCTGCTTGCGAGCTTCTTGAGGCGCCGCGAGCGTGTCGTCAAGCGCACGGCCCAACTACACGCTCGTTCCGCATCCACTAATCAGGCTTACCGAACTCATCTAATACGTCTAGGCTATTGATAAAGTCTCGATAGACATCCAGGTTATCGTTCTCCTCGGCAGCGGCGCTCATACCGGGCGTCGCCTCCTCAGCGTCTACCTGGCTCTGCAGTGTCACACCCGCGTGGTCGAGCACACTCTCCTCCACGTAGATCGGCACCTTCGCCCGCACCGCCAGCGCGATCGCGTCGCTAGGGCGCGAGTCCACCTCCACATGACGACCGTTCGCATCTAGCACCAGTCGCGCATAGAAAATATCGTCTGATAGATCATTGATGATGACGCTGATCAGCTTACCACCCAGGTCAGCGATCACTGCCTTCAGTAAGTCATGGGTCAACGGGCGTAGCGACGTAGTCCCTTGTAGCTCCATGGCAATAGAGTACGCCTCAGCCGTGGCGATCCAGATAAACAGGTATCGATCTCCCTGACCATCCTTCAGGATGACCACCCGCTGATTTGTGGCGAGATTAATCCGGACACTCTCGACCGACATCTCCACCATGGGTTCTGCTCCCTCCTGCGATGCCAGTGAACCAGCGGGAGTACGCCAGTCCACG
>DASVOW010000257.1:0-2999 GCA_036383155.1 Ktedonobacterales bacterium | reverse complement strand
CCTCGACGCTTTCCAGCAGATAGGCATAGCGCCCACGCGCCAGCTTGAGATACGCCGAGACGGGTGTTTCCAGGTCTGCGGGTATCTCGCGCCAGACCGGCACGAGCATAGCCCGACGCTCCTCCGCCGCTGGCGTCGTCTGTGGGATGTCTCGTGCCGGTGCCACCATACAACCATCTCCTTGCTAACGCTGGACGCCTAGGTTACAGCAATCCAACGCGCTCTTTCACCGTTCGCACCGTCGCCGCCGCCAGCGGACGCACACGCTCCGCGCCCTGTTCGAGCAGCGCATCGAGATATGCCGGGTCGGCGGTGATCTCCGCGTAGCGCTGCTGGATCGGTTCGATCGCAGCAACCACGCGCTCGGCTAGCGCCGCCTTGAATTCCTTGTAGCCCTTGCCCTCGAACTCCGCGGTGATCTGCTCGCGTGTGTCGTTGCCCAGCGCCTCATAGATCGACAGCAGGTTGTAGATACCAGGGCGCGCTTCGTCGAAGACGATGGTGCGCTGCGAATCCGTCGTGGCGCGGGCGATCTTCTTGCGGATCACGGCGGGCGGGTCGAGCAGGCTGATATACGACCCCTCGTTGTCGCTCTTGCTCATCTTCTTCGTCGGGTCTTCCAGCGACATGATGCGCGCCCCCACCTCGCGAATGATGGCCCGCGGCTCGACAAACGTTTCCCCAAAGCGAAAATTGAACGCGTTGGCGATGTCGCGCGTCAGCTCCACATGCTGGCGCTGATCGTCGCCAACCGGCACCACATCCGTCTGATACAGCAGGATGTCGGCGGCCATCAGCACGGGATAGTCGTAGAGGCCGGTGGTGGCTGCCTCACGGTCGTCACCGGCCTTTGTTTTGAACTGCGTCATGCGGTTCAGCCAACCGGTAGGAGTGATGCAGTTCAAAATCCAGGTTAGTTCGGTATGCTCATGCACGTGCGACTGAATGAAGAGCGCGCTGCGCTCCGGGTCGATCCCACTGGCGAAGAGCAGCGCCGCGAGCTGGCGTGTGTTGGTACGCAGATCATTCGGATCCTGCGGCACGGTGATCGCATGCAGGTCCACGACGCAGAAAATGTTGTCGTAGATGTCTTGCTCGGCGACCCAGTTGCGAATCGCGCCGATATAATTGCCCAGTGTCGGCGTCCCCGACGGCGCGATGCCGGAGAAGACCCGCTCGCGCCGCTTGTTGCTTGTCTGCGACGCTGCTGTGGGCTGCGATGTCGTGGTTGGTGCGCTCATCGTGGCGCTCCTTTCTGCGTTAACGTCTCTACCCAACGCAAGCCGGGGGCTATTCCTGGCTGCTTCACCATACTGCCTGTCGAGACACAAACAAAAAGCCCCTCGCCCGCACGGGACGAGAGGCTGTCAAACCTTCGTGGTACCACCCTAATTCAAGCCTGCTCAAGCGCGATGTCGTAATGCGCGCGAGCAAGCTCCTTAGCGAACACGAGTTGCCAATATCTCAAAGATACGCTGGCGACTGATGCTCCGCCCCGCTAACGGGAGGCCCCCGGCGAGTCCTACGGGCGACGAAGCGCACCGTTCGGGTCGCGGCTCCCAGGTCCATTCCGCATCGCCAAAGCGCCGGTTTCCACCTGCCCGGCTCGCTGTTGCTTCAAGCGAGAGCGCGTACTCGTCCTGGTCATTGCCATTGTCGAGATTGCTGTATAGTCTCAAAACTACATTCAGTATAGTGTCCGCGTCGCAGCCTGTCAAGACATCCCCGGCGCAACGCCTCAGATGCCGGGAGGATAGCCGTTGACGAAGAATATGGTGTACAGCGTCAACAGCAAGAGCGAGGGAACCACTACTAGCCGGTCGCGCAATTCCAGTGAAAGCAAGCCCATTTTCACCGACCCATAGACCTCAACATCGGCTTCCCGTGGCGAGTCCTCTCCTGGCTTCCATCGCTGATCAAGACTCCATGCCGCGAGTGCGACGAAGGCGGGAAAGGCAATGGAGACATAGCGAGCAAAGCTAAAGAAGTAGTGCCCGTTGGTCGAGAGTGGGAAGAGCACGGCGATCAGCAGCCAGAAGCTATAGGCTGGCGGCAAGCGCAGCCACGCCACCACCACCAGCGCAAGGAAGATGATCGCGACCGCGAAATTGACCGAGCTGAAGTCATATTCGAATGCGCTACCGAGCTCGGGCGCCAGCACAAAATGCACCAGCGGATAGATCGGTGGAGTAAGGCGGTGTCCCCATGCCTGCGAGGCCGAGGCCGAGAAGGCGAACCAGTAGCCCGTCTCAGCGTGGCTATAGAGTGCATACTCGCTGAGTGCTGCCAGCGGCAACCCCAGCCACAGCCCAGTGAGCCGCGTGAGCCATCCACTATCCTCACCTTCCTGTGCGCGCCATGCCGCGATGAACTCCAATATCAATGGCGCCAGCAGGAACAATCCTTGTGGACGTGTCAGCACCGCGCACGCGGCGAGCAGACCGGCGACAATCCATTGCCGTCTGCGTCAATGATAGAAGGTTGCCACACACAACAGCAGAAAGAGCGATTCAGGATAGACCACCGAGAAGAAGACGCTGGCGGGGAAGATGGCGATATAAAAGATACTGCGTCGTGCCGCCGCGAAAGAAAGCTCGGCGGCTACAAGTCGATACAGATAGGCGAGCGCGACGAAGAGCGCGACATAGGAAACGATGACACCGGCGAGAATATCAGTATTTGTGGGTATGTGCAAAGCCGCCAACACCAGCGAGATGGGATGAAGAATCAGCGAATAGAGCGGAAAGAACGCCCATTCCGCCAGCCAGTCCGGACGCCCGCTCGATGGCAATAGGTAGCCATGCGATATTCCGAGATACCAGCCGCTGTCGAAACGTGCATACAGCCGTGTAAAGAAATCATTCCCACGCCCACCTATTGGTTGCAAAACGAACGATTGATGGGGTACCGCTTCTGGGAAGATTGCTGTGGCAAGGATGCCAATAAACACAATCATCGCGCGGGTGGCGATAAACACAGAGGCAATATACAGCCAATCA
>DASVOW010000256.1:0-1789 GCA_036383155.1 Ktedonobacterales bacterium | reverse complement strand
CCGATCTGCTCCTCCTGGATGGCTTCCGCGGCATGCGCGGCGTCGACGTCGATCCCCCTGCCGCCCGCGAATTCCTCTACACGCTGGGCACGACGCTCGGTGTGCTCGGCACGACGACGCTCGTTACCAGCGAAAGCGATCCGAAGGATCCGAGCTTCTATCCCGAAACGACCACCGCTGATATCATTCTCGGCCTGCATTACCAGCTAGTGGGTGTGCGCCAGTACCGCGGCATCGAGGTGGTCAAAGCCCGCGGCGCTGCGCCGTTACTCGGGCTCCATGCCTTGACGCTCGACACCGCGGGCGCGGCCGTCTACGCGCAGTTGGAAGAGCGCGTTGCAGGAGACACCCTCAGCGCCGACCGGCCGTCCCAGGAGACGGTGGGTAGCGCCGCTCGCCCGCTCGACGCAGTCCTCCCCCTGGCGCGCGCCGCGTTTGATCTGCCCGAACTCGATACCATGCTCCACGGGGGCCTCCCGCAGACCAGCTGCACGCTGTTGGCAGGGAGTCTGGGGGCCGGGAAAACCTTCCTCGCGCTGCACTGGGCTGTGGCCGGTTTGCGGGCTGGCGAGCCCGTCGTCTTCCTGGGGCTGCGCGAGGACCGCGAGCAGTTGCGCTTGGCTGTAGCGCCCTTTACCATTGGAGCGGACCTCGAGCGCGAGTTGAACCCGGATGGGGGGAAATTGACGTTCCTGGAAGTACCGCCGATCAAGATCAACGCGGATATCCTCGCCGATCGTGTGCTGGCTGAACTGGATCGCACCGGCGCGTCCCGCCTGGTCGTGGATAGTATCGCCGAGCTCGAACGTGCCATTCTTCGCGGGCTGGATCCACGCCGACTGGAGGACTTCCTGGCGGCCTTCCTGCGCGCGCTGCACCACCGGCGGGTGACGGCGCTGCTCCTCAAGGAGTCGGATAAGGCGCTTGGTCCCACGCTTGATTTCTCCGCCGATGCCCTCTCGGTGCTGGCCGAGAACGTGCTACTGCTCCAGCAGGTACCGTTCGGAGGGGCGTTGCATCGGATCCTCTCGATCCCGAAACTGCGTCTCTCCGCCCATGACACCAGCTTACGTGAGTTCCGTATCAGTGCGCCCAACGGCCTCCAGGTGCTCGAACCCTTCGCGAGTGAGGAAGGCGTCCTCGCTGGCCTTACCGAGGACCAGGAGCGTGCCCAGCGTCACGCTCCACCTCCGTCTGGGCAGAGGCACGAGCGCGCTCAGGAACGCGATGCGCGTGAGCGACAGTGAGAGTGAGAAGAGCGTCCAAGAAGGTAATCCGATGGGGGCAGCTGCATGAATGGTCGCGCCGACGTTGGGCAGACATCTCGCGCACAGCGCGCCGCACTTGTGCTCATCGTCGACGACGAGGCGCCAATCGCTGAGGCGCTAGCCTGGATAGTAGAGGACGCTGGCTATGCCGCGGCCACGGCCACAAGTGGCCAGGCGGCGCTGGAGATGGTGCAGGCCGGCGCGAGGCCAGACTTACTGATGACCGATCTCATGATGCCAAAGATGGACGGTCGTGCGTTGATTGGCGCGTTGCGTGCCATGCTGGGCGCGGCGATGCCACCAGTCGTACTCATGACAGCGGCCAATCTGCGTTCCCTTCCAGGGAGCATGGCCGAGGCCGTGCTCGCGAAGCCATTCGCTCTCGCCGAGGTTGAGAGACTCTTGACCCGTTTCCTCGCCGAAGAATGAGCCTGGCACACGATGACCTGATCCGCGTGTCAATCGAGCGGGCTGCATTTTCCGCAGGCGCCACCGCAAACAGGCTGTTGGCGCCTGGAAGG
>DASVOW010000255.1:0-7307 GCA_036383155.1 Ktedonobacterales bacterium | reverse complement strand
GATGAACCCTGCGCTCCCGATGCTCTCCGCGGCGCTCACCATAACTCCACTATCCCCCTCCTGGTACCCTGAGGCGCGCCACACCGTGTCACAGCCAGGCGACACATATCGCTCTCTCGTTCCGCTCTGAAGTACATATGCCGGAGGAAGCAGTTTTGTTGGGAATGCGACATCCAGTTCGTGTGCGACAGTACTCCTTTATCTTCACCCGCGGTTCGAGAGAAGCTCGGGCACGCGCACCTCACGCACCATCTCGGCGAATGTCGCAGCGGCGGGCGGCAGCTCGCGCCCCGGCCACCGCACCAGCGCGACCTCATAGGGCGGCAATTCCGCGTCACGCACGGCGACGCTCACGAGATCGCCGCGCTCCAGCTCTTCCCACACGGCGAGCGCCGGCAGCACTGTCACGCCGATGCCGCGCAGCAGCAATTGCGTCATCACCTCACCGGCTGTCGCCTCCAGCGCCACCGGCGTCTCAACATCGGGCGGCAAGACATGGCGCAGCCCCACATGTGTTGGGCCGGCCTGTGTCGAGAGGATGGTATGCCCGGCCAGATCGGCGCGCACGCATTCCCGCTTACGCGCCAGTGGATGCTCCCGCGCCGCTACCAGCAACAGCGGATCGCTATAGCTCCAGAGTACCTCGGCACGTGGATGAAGCTGTGCTCGCGAGCAGATCGCCAGCGAGATCGCGCCATCGAGCAAATTCTCCATCAGCAGCGGGCTGAGTGCCGTGCGTACCCGAATCGGCACCGTCGCGTGCCTCTGCCAGAAGCGCTCGATCAGCCGAGGGACAAGATACTGGCTACACGACGGATTGGCTCCCAGCGTCAGCCGGCCCAGCCCACCGTCACGCACACGCCGCAACTCATTGATCCCCTCGGCGCGCAACGCCAGCATTCGTTCCGCATACGGCAGAAGCGCCCGGCCCGACTCAGTCAGATCCAGCCGGTGCCCATGGCGCGTGAAGAGCGGCGTACCAAGCTCGCCTTCGAGCGTGGCGATACGCCCGCTCAGCGTCGGCTGTGCCAGATCCAGCAAGATCGCCGCACGCGAAAAGCTGCGCACCCTCGCCACCTGCACGAACGTTTCGATCTGGTCAAGTGTCATTCGCCCACCTGCGCCTCACCCTGCCGCTCCACGTCTCACATACACGCATAGTGAACGGCTCAATTCAGTATAACAGTGCAGTAACAAAGTGAGGCAAATCACACCCAGCGCATGCCTCCACGACATATACTACCGGTAGGGAACCAGGCACGCGAGAAGCCACACATCCGTATCGCGTTCGTACTCGCCACGCTCGGCATCCCAGAAAGAGGTACCCCCAATGGTACGGACGCTGTATCGCATCTATCTCTACATTGTCTCACTGTTCCTGCTCTTCTTCTCCGCCATTGTCACAGCAATCTTCCTAGGCAAAGTCTTGCAGTCGACGCCGCTCAACGGTTTATATCAGCAGGCACTCCCGCAGGACCAGATCGTGCAGCCTGCGGCCCTCGCGGTTATCTCATGGGTGGCGACTGCGCTCATCGGTGGCCTGCACTACTGGCTCATCCGTCGCGACATGGCCGGCGATCCGGGCGCTGGCGCCGGGGCCACACGTTCCTTCTTCCTCAACGCCGCCGAAGGAATCTCGGCGTTTGTCTCGATCCTCGCCGGCACTATCGCACTCTCACAAACACGCTTCTCCGGCGCGGCCTCGGCATACGCCGTGTGGTTTGTATTCCTTGGCGTCTTCGCGCTTCTTGAGATCGAGCGCCGTCGTACGCAAGCAGGGCCGGGAGCTGCCACGGTCTTGCAGCGCCTGCATCTCTACGGCATCCAGATGATCGTGCTGGTCTTCTTCCTCATCAGTTCCTGGATCACCGCCCTGACACAATCGCTGCTGGCGATCTTCGTTGCCATGGGCCTCGTCCATCCGGAATGTAGCACGTTCGAGCCTGAGCCTACTTCATGCTTCGTCAATGGTGTCGGCAGCGTAGACACACCCTATCTCGGACTTCTCTGGGGTGCCGCTGCATGGGTCACATTCGCTTGGCTAGCCTACGCCTTCCTTGCGCGTCGCGATAACCCCCGCTCGCGACTACGCCAGGTAGTCCACTTCGTCGGCCTGGCTATCGGCATTGGGCTGCTCGTCTATGCTTTCGAGCGCGCGGCGGAGCTCGTGGCGCGTTGGGCGCTCAATCTCGGCATCACCTTTACCGACGTGGTCGGCTCATACAATTTCATCGCACCCGCGCTGGTGGCGCTCCTCATTCTCGCGTTCTACATCTTCTGGCTACGCCGCGATGTCATGCGCGAGCCGCAAGAGTCGCGTGTGACACGACTGACAATCCTGGCCATCGCGGCGGGACTGATGGCGCTCGTCTTCTGGGCCGGCTGCATCGCCCTGCTGCGCAACATCGTCGAGTCGCTGGTGCCCGGCGGCACGACAGTCGAGCGCTCCACTTGGGCAACCTCGATCGCGCTCGTCGTGGCTGGCATCGGCTACATTCCGGTAGCGCTACGACTACGCAGCGAGACACGTGAATCAGGAGCGATCAGCGCGCCGCGTCGCGGCTTCGTGCTGACACTGCTGGCGCTTGGCACGCTTACCTGCGCAGTGGGGATCATCGTTCTGCTCTATGCCGTAGTCACTGCCGCACTCGGCTCCCCGTTGTCACAGTGGGAATCGCTGGCGCGCACCAGCGCCTCCGCCGCAGCCATCGGCGCGCTCATCGTCGCCATCTACCTGCGGCTGGCCTTCGCCGAGCGCTGGTTCCATGCCCCATCCACGCCCGCGACGGCTGAGCAGACGGCAACGACGCAAGGCACGACACCACCAACCGGAGCCACGCAACCCACCACCTCCATCGAAGCCGTACTGGACGACCTCCTTGGCGGCAAACTGACTCGCGACCAGGCGGCGCTGCGTATCCGTGAGCTTACAGCCGCCCACTGAGCACATCATCACGTCGTAGCATGACCCAAACCGCACACAAAAGCAAAGGCCGGCTTATCGCCGCGGCGTACTCACTATGTGGAGGAGTTGCCGCGGTGAAAACCGGCACAATAGCAGGCGAAAGAAAGTAGCAGCCTGTTCATTCACCAGCGCGCTGCGGAGCGCGGGAAATGGTTAGCCGTCGCAAGATAGGTTTGCTCGTCGGCCTCGATGAACAGTTTATGCATGAGGATCACATCAGCCTCTGGCAGCGACTCCATCGGCTGGAGACAGAGCCGCTCCAGCACGCGGCCGTGCTCCACCACGAGCACCTGCCCCGGACCACGCGGCACGCGATACACACGACCCTGCCGCCCAGGACTCGGCACCTCCAGATAGGCGAATGTGCGGAGTTGGTGATACTGCTCCTGCGAGAGCGAGTCTCGCAGGAGCTTCTCGGCAACGTGATCGGACGTGACCGGCCACCACGTGTGCAGCCGCAGCCACGGCCAAAGCCATCCACTCGTTGACGGCCAGCGCACGAACTGATGGACAAACCAGGCAACCGTGGTCAACATCACGAACGTCACGATGCCGACATGGAAGAGCTGTTGCACCGCTTCCATAGACTTCACTGGACTAGCCGCCAATAACGCGCGGCAACATCACGATCTCTTCCGCGTTCGGGTCGAACGTGTCTATGCGCTCGGCAGGCTGCCCCGGCTTGACGCGGACCGCCGTTGCCCCACGCGCACGCTGCTCCTCAAAGATGCGCTCCGCCTCGCGGACAGCCGCGACGGCCTCAGCATCGCCGACTTCTGCGGCAGGCGCGTTCCACTGATATCGATCATCACCATGCCGCGACAACACTCGAAGCATTCCCATACCGCAACCTCTTCTTCGCTGACTTGAGCTACCAATTGGTGGATCAACACCGCGAGAGATAGGGTCCTGCTGCGCCGGGGTCCTATGATCCACTGTGGGATAGCTACCCGGTGGGTGGAGGGCCGAGCCTTCATACGAGTGCGGGCAGAGACTGGCCAGCCTTGCCGTGCCGCCCCTACAAGGTCTTATGTAGTGTGTTTAAGTATAGCCTGCTCTTCCGCCGAGTAGCAAGGGCAACATCCGCGATGCGCGAATAGTACCCCATGCAACCTGTGGTATCCTGTGCCAAATAGACCTCAGGCCCGGGCAGTGCGCAGACTCCGGCTGTACGTCGCGGCAATAGCGAGCACAAGCTGCGGCGCGAAAAGTATCAGAATCGTCGGAACAGGTCCCCAGACCTGGAGCAGCACACCAGTCAGCGCAAGCCCCAGCGGCTCGCTACCAAACGCGATCAAGCGAAATACACTATTCACACGCCCCTGCAGATGATCGGGGATCAGTCGCAGCCGGTAACTGAACTGCGCAGCCATATACACGGGCACGACGACAAACGTCACACCCGTGACAATGCCGAGCGCGAGCGGCGTGCGTGCGACGGCAAAGAGGAGCCACGTCAGCGCCCAGGCCCATGTGCCGACAGTCATAATCCGCCCAAAGCTAAAGCGCCGCTGCACCGGACCCGACAACAACGCGCCGGCCAGCGTACCGACGCCACCCCCCGCGAAGATCAAGCCAATCTCGGCATTCGACGCATGCTGGCCCTGTGCCAGCACGATCACGATCAGCGCATACCCCGCAACCGGAAAGATCAGCCCGCCCGTGAGCAGCGCGATGAAGCGCAGCAGCGGCTCCCGCCAGAGCCACACGAGCCCCTCTCGCACCTCAGCGTAGAGTTGGCGAAGCGTCATCTGCGTCTCATTTGCCGCACGCTCCTCCTGGAATTCGCGGCGAATAAAGCAAAGTGACACGACAGAGCAGACATACGAGATCGCATCTACCAGGAATGGGAAGAGTTGCCCCAGGCCAAAGAGCGCGCCGCCGAGCGACGGCCCGATCAGGCTGGACGCCGAATCGATAATCTGCACCTGCGCCGTAGCATCCCCGATCTGCTCCTTGCCGACCACCCGTGGAATCGCCGCCGCCTCCGCCAGCCCAAAGAAGACGAACAGCCCGCCCTCCACCAGCGAGACGATATACAGTTGCACAATAGTCAGATGACCCAGCGCCACAGCTATGGGAATACTGCCGAGCGCCAGCGCGCGACCCGCATCGGAGAGGATCATCACGCGCTTGCGGTTCCAGCGATCCACTAGCGCTCCTGCCGGAAGCATGCACACCGCATAGGCGACACCCCGCGCCGCGCTCAGGAAGCCTGCCTGCGCGGGCGAATGCGTGACGGCAAACATCAGCAGCGGGAAGGCGAGCTGCGAGACACGCGAGCCAACCGCCGACACGATCTGCCCGCTCCACAGCAGCAGATAATCGCGGTTGCGCCAGATCGAAGTTGGATATACAGGCGCCTCACTCCCGATCTGGATGTTCTGCTCATGCTGATCGGCGGATATTTCTTCGTCTTGGCTATGTGCTTCGAGGAGGTCCATGGTAAGCTCTCTTCAGTCTTCGTATATGCGCGGCGCACAATGGCGCGGCAATGAGAACAGGTGGCAATTCCGGCGGTTATGAAGCCAGACACAAAGGAGAGGGAAGAGGCCTGAGCGGCAAAGCAAAAAAGACAGGATACGACACATTCTGCACACACACGTAATTCTGGTCGTCTGACCGTGCTGGCAACGATGTGGCGCCTGTCCTCGCCGCGCAGGCAAATGCGCCTGGCCTACACGGCAAAGTAGCTCAAATCGGGTATCCAGCAGAGGATTGGCCCAGCGGGAATCGTGTCACCGCCGAAATGGAGATATGAATTCTTCATAATCGCTATTCTCGCACACCCCCAATCGCGAACTACGAAAGAAATCTGCATGACATGGTGACAGTCTACGCATCCCTACCCCGCCGCGCCATCTGCCGCAACGTCTCCCCGAAGCCGCGTATCTCCAGCCAGTCGCGCGTCGCCCCACCCACGACCACCGGAACCCGCCGCAGATCCGCAACCGTAGCCGCGCCGCATAGCTGCATAGCCACCGTTAGTTCGGTAAGGAACTGATCGAGGAACTCGCGCACAGCATCCTCGCCTTCGCTGGCGGCCTTGAGGAATGGGAACCCCATACCGACAAGTGTAGCGCCAAGCGCCAGCGCGCGAGCCGCATCCAGCCCCGAGCGCACCCCACCCGTCGAGATGACTGGCAACCCTGGCGCGCCCTGCGTCGTCTCCACCACCGCGATGGGTGTGGGAATGCCCCAATCACGGAACAACGTGCCAATGCCTTCCGTGCGCGCGTCCCCGCGAGACTGCGCGCGAAACGTCTCCATCGCCGCCATGCTGCTGCCGCCCGCGCCACCTACGTCGATAGCCGACACTCCCGCCCGTTTGAGCGCCCGCGCCTGCTCGAAGCTGATCCCTGCCCCCGTCTCTTTCGCAATCACAGGAACGCCTATCGCCCCCGCCACCCGCTCCACTGCGGCGAGACAGCCCTTCGCGCGCCGATCACCCTCCGGCTGAGCGGCCTCCTGCAAAAAGTTGAGGTGCAGCGCCAGCGCATTCGCGCCGATCATATCCACCGCACGCCGCACCTCATCCAGCGTGAAAGCGGGATGGCGCCTCTGCTCGATCAGTTGCGGCGCGCCCACATTCGCGATGAGGAATGCATGCGGCGCGCGCTCGCGCGCCACGGAAAACGTCCCGGCAAGCTCCGGCGCGACCACTGCTGCGCGCTGGCTGCCGACACCCATCGCCAGCCCATACTCCTCCGCAATCGTCGCCAGCCGCTCGTTGATGGCCGCCACATCTGGATGCCCCCCCGTCATCGATGAGACCACGATTGGGTGGCGCAGCCGCTTCCCCAGGAACTCCACCGACGTGTCGATCTCCTCGATGTCCACCTCCGGCAACGCCCGGTGCACCAGCCGCACATCCGCCCACGACGCCGACTGTACCACCGACACGTCATTCGCCAGCGAGACTGCCACATGCTCCGCCTTGCGCTGCTTGACCTCATCCGACATGGCTCGCCAGCCTTTCGCTATCGCCACGCGCTACATTCCACGCTCGATATAAGAGAGATTGTAGCGCGAGGTGGCGTCGTATTCCACGACGAGATTGCCATGTTGTATGCTGAGCATGACAGGCAGGAGGCTCCAATGACCACGCCAACTGATATCAAATATATCGTGACCGACCCCGAAGTCTACGGTGGCAGACCAATCATCGCAGGACACCGTATCGCGGTGATCGATGTCGCCATCTGGACGCAGCAAGGCATGACGCCTGAGCAGATCGCGCGCGAGTACCCTCTGACACTATCCGAGATTCACGCCGCTCTCGCTTACTACTACGACCACAAAGTCGAGCTAGACAAGCAACTGGCCGCCGACGATGCAATGC
>DASVOW010000254.1:0-3974 GCA_036383155.1 Ktedonobacterales bacterium | reverse complement strand
TGTTTTTGTGCACGCATAATTCGTCGCGGTCGCAGATGGCGGAAGGGCTGCTGCGGGCGCGGGGCGGCGGGCGGTATGTGGTGTATAGCGCGGGGACACAGCCGCGCAGTGTGCATCCGCTGGCGATTGCGGTGATGCGCGAGATCGGGATCGATATCAGCGAGGCAGCGGGCTACCGGGCGAAGGGGATGGGGGAGTTTGCGGGGCAGGCGATCGATCTGGTGGTGACGGTCTGCGACGATGCGGCGGAGGAGTGCCCGTTCTTTCCTGGAGCGCGGCGGCAGGAGCACTGGGGGTTCCCTGATCCAAGCGCGGCTACGGGGAGTGAGGAGGAGCGGCTGGCGGTGTTTCGGCGGGTGCGAGATGGGATTGCGGCGCGGATCGAGGCGTTTGTGGAGGATAGTTCTCGGCCTTAAAAGGCCGGAGCACGAGGGGGGTGGGCGGTTAAAACCGCGCCTGAGGGCGCCCGCGGGCGCCACAAAGTCCGCCTGTGCGGACTGGGGTGAGGCGAGGGTACAGACGTTAGCAAATACTTCTGCTATCTTGGCCTGATCCTCCACACGGTTATGGATGGCTCGTAGCATTTTCTATTGGATAGAGTTGCTGCTTAGCGGCCCTTGAGGTAATCGTAGTCTGCAGTATAGCTCTGCCAGGAACGCTCGAAGGCGGCGCGGAGCTCTAGCGACGTTTGCGGCGTTTCGGTGACTTTATGTACCTGGGCTATCTCGAGGTCGCCGCCGGCGATGCCCTGCTGCTCCATCTCATCTTGGGGGATTGTAACGACGTAGTTGTTGCCTATGCGGCGCACCTTTTGAATCAATACTGCTCTGTCCTCCCGCTTTATCCCGGTATCGCCACGCATACATAATGCACCTAATACGCGATATGTACTACGGCCGTGACAGCACGGCAGGCTCAATTAAAGAATACCTGGGTCCACTGCGAACTATTCACGAGGGAGATGGCGATACCTTACGCCTGGTCGGAGAATGCGCGCCATATTCAGTTGCTCTACCGTCCGTGGCAGGAGGGGGATGAGGCTACGGCGGCGAGGTCATATGGGCCGCTGAGGTGAGGAAGATCTCCGAGTAATCGCCCATGCGTTGCGCATAGGTTGGGAAAAGCAGTGGTAAGACGAGGTGTTGTGTCTGTCGCGTGGAGGTGGGTGGAACCATTCTTGCACAATGGATTGTGGAGGGTTTGTGTATGTGCAGGCCCGACAGGATGAGTGTTGAAGGCGCGGAGGTCGCGCCGCTAAGACGTGTATGGAGGTGAACGCATGGCGACAACACAGCAGTCGATTGATGTGCATGTGCCGGTGCACACAGCCTATAATCAGTGGACGCAGTTCGAGTCCTTCCCGCAGTTTATGGAGGGGGTCGAGTCGGTGCAGCAGGTCGACGACAAGCACCTGCACTGGAAGGCCAAGGTTGGTGGTAAGGTGCAGGAGTGGGACGCGGAGATTACGGAGCAGATTCCGGATCAGAAGATTGCGTGGCGCAGTATTAGCGGCGCTCCAAACGGTGGCGTGGTGACGTTCAACTACCTGGGGCCGAACGAGACGCGCGTGCTGCTGTCGATAGACTATGAGCCGCAGGGTGTGGCCGAGAGCGCCGGTGCGGCACTGGGCTTCATGGATCGGCAGGTGAAGGGTGACCTGGAGCGATTCAAGACGTTCATCGAGAGCCGGGGGCAGGAGACCGGCGCCTGGCGCGGGACGATTGAGGATCATCCGGAGCTTGGCACACGGTCGTAAGACGGGTGCTCGTATGCTATAGAGGGGAGCCCCTTGGTGCTTGGAGCGTGGCTGATGCTACGCGCCAGAGTGCCAGGGGGCTCGATCTATGCTGAGCGGTAAGGGGCTTTGTTAGCCGTATCGCTATTCGATTCGAAGGAAATCCATGATCCAGTTAGTTTCCCAGGTCTTTCCTCCGTCGGCTGAGAAAGCCTGTTCCCAGCGACAGGAGGTTGCCGTAATACCGGACCAGGTGAAGCGGCTAAAAATACTCTTGCCCTCGAAGAATTCTTGGGCAAACATTTCTCCGCGTCCATTGGTGAATTCGCCAATCATGGGTACTAGTGGGCCACTTACGGCGTTGACGCTGTCTGCCCAGTACAGGTTCCATTGGTGGGACGCGGGATCGTAGAGGCGCACTGTTATGCCGTGCGCCAGTCCCGAGGCACGCTCGAGTGTGATCTCGTCGATATTGCCACGACCGCCGAGGATCTTGCGCGCGACGGTTGTGCCGTCGAACTCTTCCCACTCCTGTGAACCCTTCAGCCGCTCGCGCAGCCGGCGGTGGTGGACGTGCCACTTCCCAATGAAGAAGTCAAAATCCGCCTGGCCGTCTCGTTGCGCGCCTGGGGCTAGTTGCTCGAGCACATTATTCTCCTGTGTTACGTGTAGATAGTTCCGTTGTCCGCTATGGAGGTCAGACGCCGCCAAGGGCGTGTGCTATTCGGTGCGAACGAAATCAGCGATCCAGTTGGTCTCCCAGGTTTTTCCTCCGTCGATTGAGAAGGCTTGTTCCCAGCGGCATGAGGTTGCCGTTATCTCAGACCAGATGAAGCGAACGAGGGTGCCCTTACCGTTGATAAGCTCGTGGGCGTAGAACTCGCCTCGCCCATTGATGAACTCTCCGGTCATGGGCGTTAAGGGGCCGCTGATGGGGCTTACGCTATCCGCCCAATAGATGTTCCATTGGTGGGACGTGGAATCGTAGATGCGCATGGTAAAGCCGTGCACACGTCCTGTGGGGCGCTCTAACGTGACTTCGTCGATATTGCCACGACCGCCGAGGATCTTGCGCGCGACGGTTGTGGCGCTGAACTCTTCCCACTCCTGTGAGCCCTTCAGCCGCTCGCGCAGCCGGCGCTGGCGAGAAGTCCACTTGCCGATGAAGAAATCGAAATCCGCCTGACCATCTCGTGGTGTTTGTTGCGCGATTGGTTCGACCATACTCTTCCTCCTGTGTCGCATGTGTGTGAAGCACACCCGGACCGTGCGTCTGAGCCTGTGCTCGCTCGTGGTTGCGCCTGCCAGACATCGAGCGTCTCGCCTCAGGGCGATTCTCGCCGGGACTTCCTCAACGTCTGCTGGCATAGGCAGAGTATAGATGCGTATGCGGACAAGATTGGTCCGCTTTTACAGGAAGGCGGGACGGGGGACGATTTCGGGGCAGTGACAAGGTGGCTATAGCTGGTGGCTCGTTTCAGTGGATTGGTTTTGCGAAAGGGGAACGATGTGGGCCGCACCCTATTTGTGAAGGAATAGGGTGCGGCCTGAGAGACTATGGGGCACGATTGTCGGTATGAGATCGAGGCGGTCTCGAGGAAATCAGCCGAGGCCAGTGCGGAAGCCCTGGCGCCAGGACGAGTAGCCGGGCTTCCAATCGAGCTCGCGCTTGGCTTTGGCGTTGGACGTGCCGCGGATCTGGGTCATCATGGAGACGCCGACTTCGCCGACGATCATGCGGGCGAGCCAGACGGAGATGTGGATTGGAGGCTTCGCGCCGACTATGCGGGCGAGCTCGGGAAGCCAGGTGGCGACGGGCGCCGGCTCATCGTCGTCGATGTTGTAGATGCCTGGGGCGCCATGCTCGATTGCCGCGATCGCCGCCGAGGCGGCATCGGCAACGTGGATGAACGACCACACGCCGGCACCGTCGCCGACGATAGGCAACGCGCGCTTGCGCACGCTCGCTACGATGTCACCATCGGCGGCGAATCCGGTTCCGGGGCCGTAGAGGTTGCCGTAGCGAAGGGCAACGCCTTCGATGCCATCTGTGGAGAGTACCGCGTTTTCGAGGTAGCGGATCGCTTTAAGCGTTTGTGTCTGGTTGCGCGGCGGGGTTGGGTCGAGCGGGTCTTCCTCGGTCTTCAGGGCGGTGCCGGTGCGGGCGTAGTTCCAGTTGCCATAGCTTTGCGCGATGAATCGGCGCGTGCCGGCAGCTCGCGCACCTGCGAGGAGGTGA
>DASVOW010000253.1:0-4701 GCA_036383155.1 Ktedonobacterales bacterium | reverse complement strand
CATCTCGCGGGCGTCGGCGACGACCTCGCGCGCCATACGTGCGTTGTTCATCTTGGCGAGAGAGGCCATGCCGTCGGTCATCTTGCCCTGCTCAAGTAGCTGGCTGAGGCGCAGACAGAGGAGCTGCATGCTGGTGACGTTTGCCAGCATCGTCGCGAGCTTTTGCTGGATAATCTGGAAGCTGGCGAGAGGTTTGCCGAACTGGATGCGCTGCCGGGTGTACTGCAGAGCGATCTCGTAGGCGGCAACGGCGTGGCCGATGGCCTCCCAGGCGACGCCATAGCGTGTGGCGGTGAGGACGCGGGAGGTGTCTTTGAAGGAGCGTGAGAGTGCCAGGCGATTCTCGGCGGGGATGCGCACGCCTTCGAGGGCGATGTCGGCTTGCCAGACGGCGCGCTTGGCGACTTTGCCGGTCATGACCTTGGTGTTGAAGCCCGGTGTTCCCTTCTCGACGAGGAAGCCGCCAACGTTGCCGTCGTCGTCGCGCGCCCAGATGATGACGACATCAGCGAAGGAGTCGTTGCCGATCCAGCGCTTGGCTCCGTCGAGGATGTAGTAATCGCCGTCGCGGCGAGCGCGTGTCTCCAGCGCGACGGCGTCGGAGCCGTGGTCAGGCTCGGTGAGGCCGAAGGCGCCGATCTTTTCCATGCGCGCCATTGCGGGTAGCCAGCGCTGCTTCTGTTCCTCGGAGCCGAGCATAGCGATGCTGGACATAGCGAGGCCGGAGTGGACGCCAAAGAAGGTGCAGAGGCTGGCATCGCCCCGCGCCAATTCCAGGGCGATCAGGCCGGAGGCGACGGCGCTCATGCCCGGGCAGCCGTAGCCTTGGAGGGAGCCACCGGCGATGTGGAGCTCGGCTAGCTTGGGGATGAGGGCGAAGGGGAATTCGGCGCGCTCCCAGTAGTCGTTGATGACGGGGATGACTTCGCGGTCGCAGAAGGCGCGCACTTTGTCGCGGACGGCGCGCTCTTCTTCGGTGAGCAGCTCATCCATTCTGTAGAAGTCGGTTCCCAGTGATTGCGTCACGTCGATAGTCATAGTGTGTTTATCCTCCCCTGGCACCTTCACGAGCGCGCCGATGAATCGCACGCCGCATGGTACGACATAATGTGCCGGCATTGACGCATCAATTGTACCGAATTGTGATGTGCGTGTGCTGTAAGCCAGCAACAGGCTACGGCTACGGCTGCTGCGGCGGCCAGGGTTGCGCTTCGTCGTCGCCGGGCCAGGGCGGCGCACCACAACAGAGGAAGATGAGGTCGGTGTTGCCGGTGTTCTCGACGAAGAAGCCGTGACGCACGGGGATGAGGACAGTGTCGCCGGGTGCGATGGGCATGACTTCTTCGTCGGGCTGGCCGGGCGGGTGGAGGTGGAATCTGCCGGTGCCCTGGAGGATGTACCAGATTTCTTCGTAGATAGTCTGGTGGTAGACTTTGGCGGTGCGCTGGCCAGGTGGGACGAGCGCTTCGGCGAGGCTAAGTCGTGTGGCGCCCTGGTCTCGGTGGATCAGATTGCGGATCTCGGCGCCATCGGGGGCGATAGCGGTGGGGTGTGGAGATCGATGATATACGGGCATAGGATCACACCTCCATTACAGTTTCTGCTGTTAGCTCGCCGCGTCCAATAGGTGGTTTAGTAGGGGCTCGTAAAGGTCGCGTCCGCGTAGTTTCGTCTGCCAGCGAGTGGGGATGGCACTTATGCCGTCGCGTATGCCTGCTATGCCGCCAGCTACGCAAGCCGTCGTGTCGGTGTCGTTGCCGAGGGCGATGGCCGCCTTCACGACTGCCTCATAGTTTCCAGCCGTCATGATCATGCGTGCGGAGCGCAGGCAATCGACAACGTAGCCGCCGCCATTGCTCTCTGGTGGGTCGTCGGGGCGAATGGACCATTCGAGCTCCGTGCGCTCGGTAGAGGCTTCGGTATAGAGGGCGCAGAGTGTGGCGACGGCTTGTTCCCATGCATCGTCTGCGCCTTCGAGCGTGCGTCGCGCCCACAGGCAGTAGAGCGCGCAGCAGACCTGGGCGCGCGGATGGCCGTGAGTGATGCGCGACTGGGCCTGAGCATCGGCTACCAATTCGGCATCAGTGCCGCCGTGCCAGAGGGCCAGGGGCAACACTCGCATGAGCGAGCCATTGCCGAGCGCGTGCTCCTCTGTGGGGCCTGCATCAAGCGCGGGGACACCGGCACGCAACGCCTGTAGGGCACGGCCGGTCTGGATGCCAATATCGAAGACGCGCCCATCGACCGCGAGATAGCCGTCGTCGTACCAACGAAGCAGCCGCCGTCCGAAGTCCTCTGCATCGAAGCCGTGGCAGGCGAGGAGAGAATCTAGCAGGCAAAGTGCCTGGGCGCCATCGTCAGACCATGTGCCGGGCAGCGTTCCGGCATGTGCGCGGTCGAATCCTGACGGTGGGTCGAATTCGATCTGCTCAAGCGGTGGGAGCTCTTTGGCGCTGTGGAACTCGTAGGGAACGCCGACGGCATCGCCAATCAGCAGGCCGATTAGCCCGCCCGCAATGCGCTCTGCTCGCGTCGGCATCGACTCTTCTCTCATTCTATGTTTTACATGCCGCAGCCCCGAGTGAGGAAGCTAGCGTTATAGGCTGTCTCGATACTTCGGCGGACATCGGCCTCGGAGTAGATGCCGTGATCGAGCAGGAGGCGATACTCCTTGACGAGGTTGGTGATGAGCATCTGAGGACCGTCTGTGTTGATCGTTACGGCGATGTCGTGGACGCGGAGGGTTGTGAGGATGGCGCGCAGCTCCTCAAGGTCACGCACGGCACGGGTACGCAGGTTTGAGGTGGGGCAGAGTTCTAGCACGATGCCGGCGCGCTTGACGTGATCCATCAGGTGCTCGTCGTAGGCGCTGAGGATGCCGTGGCCGATGCGGTCGGGACGCAGGTGCTCGACCACTTCCCACATGTCTTCGATGCGGCCTTCTTCGCCGGTGTGAATGGTGATGCCGAGGCCGCCGAAGCGGGCGCGCTCGACGAGATCGCGATGCTCGCGGTAGGAGAACGCAGGGTTGGGCGGGCCGGCGATGTCGATGCCAATGATGCCGCGCCCGCGGTAGCGCAGGGCTTTGTCCACGATGATGGCATTGAGCTCCAGTGGGAAGGTGCGGTCCATCATGAGGATGAGCCCTGAGCGCATCTGCGGATATTCGAGCAGGGCGCGGTCCTGCCCGCGAATGGCGGCGGAGATGATGTGGTCGAGGTCCTGCTCGCCTTCGCGGTTGCGCTTCATGGGGTTGAAGCGTAACTCCAGTGTGGTGATGTTGCACTTGCGGTAGGCGCCCCCTATGGTCTCGTAGACGGAGCGTTCGATTGCAAGTGGGCTGGACTGGATGAGCTCGGTCCAGCGGAATATTTGGTCGTACTCGGCAAGATTGTTCACTTTGTCGGGATGGCTGACGGTGATCAACTCGACGAACTGCCAGTAGTCTTTGGTGGGCAGACGGATGCCTTGCTGGTGGGCGATGCTCCACATGATCGCAGGGTCCACCGCGCCGCCGACATGGGCGTGGAGCTCGGTTAGCTCGGGATGCTCGTTTAGAAAGGTCTCCGTGGTCACATGCTCCTCCTCGCGTGCGGGAAACAGCCCCATCAAGTCCAGAGTATTTCAGGATATGGTACCACGCGCGGAGGAGAGACAACGACATTTTGGGAGTGTCTTAGCGCAGATCTAACACAGCCGGAATGTTGCGCCCGTGGCACTCTATCGATCTGTTTGATACTCCATGACGGGTGATTGTATCGTGTGAGAGGCCAGGAGGGGACGGCGCAGGAGGTCCAGGCCGAGCCAGATGGCCCAGATTGGGAGGAGCGAGAAAAGCGCGCACAAGGCTACCAGCGATATGCCTTCGATGTCGAGCATATGCGCTGCGGCGTCCACCAGCCAGCATATACCGACGAGAATGGTGAGGAAGCCAAGGACAGGACGCACGCGTTGCAGCGCGAATCCGATCCCGAGCCACCAGATCGCAGCCAACGTTGCCTCAAGAATATTCCAGAGACCGATGTAGACGGCGTTGACGAAGCTGGCGAGCACAGCGGCGGAGATGGCGCGCTCGGTGCTGGAGGCGGTCGCATACGCGGCGATGAGTGGGGGCGCAACCGCCGTGAGGACAGCCGCACCGATGGCGCCGACAAGCATATACGCCAGGCCGCTTATGGTGAACAACTCTATATGGTCTGGACTCAGGTGTCTGAGCCATGCGCGGAGAAACAACGCTACTGGTGCAAACAGGAGATATGAGCCGAAGATATCGAGGATAAAGCCCCAACGGAGGAGTAGTGTGTGGGTCGCACGGAGCGTGATCAGGGTGTCGGGATGTCGAAAGAAATCGAAGGTGCTCAGCAGGTTGCCGGAGCCGTTATCTAGAGCTGCGTAAAGCAGCGCCGCGCTCCCGATCTGTAACAATCCAGCCGAGATGGTCGCAAGTGCCGCGACACGCTGCTGAGATAGCTTGCCATTCATGGTCGCCCTCCTTCCGCTCTGTGCCGAGTGTGCGGGTATTGGACGATTGACGCTCCAAAATGGCGCGTCACCTGGAGTACGGCGGCGGAGTCATGTACTGTTTCATCTGTGATTCCAGGGTAGCTCACATGCGTGTCGAGAGCGTTACGGAGACTGTTACGTGCGTGTGTCGCGCGATATCGCGATATTATCAGGGTTGTATTCTGGCTGTCTGCCCTG
>DASVOW010000252.1:0-7690 GCA_036383155.1 Ktedonobacterales bacterium | reverse complement strand
GCGCGTGAGTGTGAGGGCGTCTATGACGAGGGGAGCGCTGGCAAGGTAAAGGACTCCTTGCCAGCGCTGCGTTTGTAGTAAGCGATGCGAGTTGGGCTCATCTTGCCCGTGCACGGCAGATTAGGCGTTGGGGTTATATGGTGTCCAGCGGCCATTCTTGTAGTGGAGTAGCCCCGCACTGGAGCCGCCGCCGACCGTTGCCCAGCCCTCAGTTGGCGAGGCCATGATGATCGTTCCGATGGAGCCGCTATAGGCATCAGAGGTCGCTTGCCACTGGCCGTGGATGTAATGGAGCAGACTCGCGTGAGAGGGCTCTCCGCCCTCGCCCCCACCGGCCCAGCCTTCCTCAGGCGAGAGCATTGCGATGGTGTTGATAAGCATCGGACCTGAGGTGGCCGGGCCCGCGACCTGCGTCCACGTGTGGCCATCGAAGTGCGCCAGGAACATGTGCTGCGTGGTGTTGTTGAAGCCGCCCACCCAGCCTTCGCTATCCGAGAGCATACTGATCGAACTTGGGGCGACACTCTGCCCGGAAGGCACACCGGCAATAGTATATGTCGTCCACTGGCCATTCACATAGTGGAGGACGTGAACCTTGTCGATGGCTAGAGCCCAGATGTTATCAGCGGATAGGACGGTCATGTCGCCGAGCCCTTCCGGGCTGACGCTCTCGGTCCACGCGCTGTTGTCATAGCGCTCCAGTGCACTCCTAAACCTTATAGAGCCATTATTATTGTCCGAAAGCGTGGTCAGCACCACTACTTGCGACGGTGAGAATGCCCGCACCTTATATGCTTGAAACTGGAAATTTGGTGTCTGGATCTGGCTCCAGTGACCTCCACTGTAATGGAGCACGACGGATGTGTACTGATCGGTATTTCCTACGGAAGTCCAATGATCTCCGACTGCCCAGCCATCATCGTGCGAGTCCATTGAGATGTCCTTGAGATAGTCGTTCGTGTAGACATTGCCGAACAGTTCCCAATGGCCGTTCGTATAATGTAGCAGCGTCGAGTCAAACCTAGCAGTGATGCTATTGCGAAGTGTGGCGACGGCCCAGCCGTCGCTGGCGGAGACCATCGAGATGCTGACAACGTTCGCGCCATTGGCGAGGGGCGGTAGAGCCGGCACGGTTGATCTAGTGGAGGTCGAGGGCGTCGGGGTAGCAGTGGCGGCCGCTGTGTTACCGGAGCCGAAGCGCATCCGTGTGGCGAGCGTGCCAAAGACCAGCGCACTCACCAGCACAAGTGCAAGTGTAGCGGCGATGGCGGGATAGGGACGCCCACGCGAGACAGTGGTAGTGGAGGGGAGATCGGCGCTGGGTAGCGGTGTTGATGCACGTGTGTCGGTAGGGTGCGGGTCGAGTTCCATGGATGGTTTCTCTCCTTCCGGGTTTGTGAAATCGTCGGTCTGGAGTGTGAGTGCGGCGCGCAGACGCACGAGGCCAGTGGAAAAGCCGCCGTCTGGTGGGAGGAGCCGGCCGGATTCGCGGATGGCGTCGCCGAGCGCGAGCCAGTTGTCGCGCTCGCGTTGACAGTCCGGGCAGGACGCGAGGTGACGCTCGACGGCCTGGCGAGCGGTGGGATTCAGGGTCTCGGCGGTCAGCTCGACGAGGGCGTCGCGGCATTGGCTGCAAGAGAGTTCGGTGTTCACGATGACAGCTCCTCTGCCGCAGTGGCGCTCGCTAGCTCGTGTTGTAGGGCGCGCCGCGCGTTGCTGATGCGGCTCTTGACGGTGCCGATGGGGATGTCGAGGATCTGCGCGACCTCCTCGAACGTGAAACCCTGCTGATAGACCAACTCAAGCGCCTCGCGGTGCTTCGGAGGGAGGCGCCTGAAAGCAGCGATCAGGATGAGCCGGTCGAGCACCGCCTCCTCGTGCGATGCCTGGGCAGGCTCGCCTCGCGTGTCCTCGCTTTGCACGTCGCGGTCGTCGTCAGGCGGAGCAAGCATTGCCAGGTGGCCTTCGGGTCGCCGGGCGGCGGAGCGCTGCCGGTGGGCCAGTTGATGATGGGCTATGCGGAAGATCCAGGTATTGACCTGCGCGTCGCCACGGAAGTCGCCGGCCGCACGCCAAACCGCGAGGAAGATCTCCTGGAGGAGATCGTCCACCGCGCCGGAGTCGCCATCGAGCTGCTGCAAGAGATAGCGCCACAATCGGGGACGGTAGCGCGTATACAGTTGCTCCAGCGCACTGGCGTCGCGCCGGACGATGCGCGCGATAAGGAGGTGGTCGTCCACCTGGTCATCAGTGCGCATCGTTCCTCACTTTGCTCCCCCATCGGCCTCGTCCCACATCGCGTATATCGTGTAGTGCCCACGGAAGGGGAAATTGTTCACTATCTTTGAAACGAGGTGACGCGCCTGTACTTGGGAGTGGTTATGGCGCATGGGCGCATGAGGCGGAGCATGCTTGCAGGGTGTAACATACTGGTTGTATTTCAACTCGTCAGTGCGATAGTGGTGCGTGGGGATGGTGGTCGTTTGAGCACGACACGCGGCACTTTGACTGGTCCAGCAATGTGATCGCGTCAGGCAGTGTGAGTAAACGAACGCACAGAGGTGGAGTCCAACATGCAATCGATGTTTCAGTTGTTCTTTGTGTTTGCGCTGATTGTCGTCGGCGTTGGGTTTGTGCAGGTGTTCTTGCGGCAGGGGGAGATCGCCGAGCTGCGCCGTAGCGGTACACGTGTGGCTGCGACGGTCAGCGATATCGTGCATGAGCGCCGCCAGACGGGCACGGGCGTCAACCACATGCCAGTGTACAGCGATTACTGGCGGGTGGAGGCCGAGTGGACGGATCCGCAGACGGGAGCTGTGCACACGTTTCGTAGCGAGGATCTGGGATACGCTCCAAGCCACCAATATTTTCCGGGGTCGCCGATCACGGTGCTGATCGATCGAAACGATCCGAGCCGCCACTATGTGGAGATAGCGCGATAGCGGGTGAATATGCTGGAGGCATGGGACATAGGCGAAGCCCGCCGCAGCAGCCTTATTGGGCTTAGCTCGCGGCGGGCCTCCGCATAGGGCGCGCACTCGGCTCTCACATGCAGCCGATGCATCAGGCTACGCGCCTCTCGTTGCGACGGGAGTTTGTCTGGTGATGGTTTCGTTCTCCATGTGCTTGTCTTCCTGACTGTGCAGTGTGGAGACCATCGTATGCGAATTCGCCCTCACGCGGGGAATTCGACGAGCCGGCAGGCGGCTTAGTAGATGAAGCTGACGCCGGGGCCGGTGTGGACGTAGCGGTAGCTGACTTTGGCGAAGCCAGCGCCACGCCACGTGAAGTTCATCTCGCTGATCAGGAGCCAGTGGCCGCCGGGATAGACCGCAACGACGCGGCCATAGTGGCCGCCAGAGCTTGCGCCCTGGACGCCCGGCGCGAAGACAGCGGTCGCACCAGGAACCGGCGTGCTGCCGCGGCGATAGTGGCCCCAGAGCAGATCAGGGCGGCTTGGGTTCATGACCTCAGGCCACCAGTTGCACCAGCCATAACCCGGGCGAGAGACATAGTTGCGGGGGTTGACGGTGTAGACGCCCGCATAGCAGCTGGGTGGTACCTGCCACTGCGAAGGAGTCCCCGCGAAGTAGGTGGTCGAGCGGCACGGCTCACCAGCAGTGGAGCTACCCTGGACGGGGCCGTGGGTCGCTCCGACGGGCCCTGTGCCGGCGGCATGGCTCGTAGCGCTTGTGGAAGCGGCGGAGCCAGTGTTCGGCACCCAGGACGGATTGTCTGAGATGAGCCGGCCGCCGCTGCGATGCCAGTGTTGGGTGCAGTGATATTGGCCGTTCGACCAGCCGTAGCAGAGCCACGAGCCCTGCACGGAGTAGCCGCGCTGGAAGCGAAGGCCGGATGATGCTTGCGCTGTGGCCGAAGGGCTTAGCTGAGTAGCGATGAGGCCCAGCCCAAAGACGCTCGCGAGAGCGAGGGCGGTGTGCACAAGGCTACGTGTTCGTCGTGTAGGACGAATTGCCGGTGTCAAGAGAGACCTCCTCTGGCTCCGTACGTTGGAGCCATCGCGGCTGCGATACCGCGATTGTTTTACCTCCTCAGGGGTCAGCGCCTCCCGCGTGTCCCCTGTTGGTGGCGGCTTCCCACTCGGGAATGCTCGCCTGTTCCAGTGTTCCCGTCTTGTAGTGATGTTGCCCGTGTGACTGTTGAGTGAACACACTCAGCAGCCGTTGCACAGGCACGAGTGTGAATGTACCCGATGAGTGACAGCAAGTGCCTGTGATGGAGGTCGGCCGTAGTACTAATGTCTGTTTTGCTCGTTAACTTTTCATAATCACACGATGGACGGCGCTCTGTGCCTCATGGAGGCGCTGGTGACGAGGTGTGAAGCTAATGCATATCGGTTGTTGTAGTTGTAGGCGCTCTCGGCCATGAACGGCTGGTGCATGGGCGTGGCAAGGCTCAAAAATCTCGCCAAACTCCAGCAAGAATCTCGCCAGACACCAGCAATGTAGACGGATTTGAAGTAAAGTCAGAGCGTGGCCGGGCGTGGTTACTGTCGCGCAATACGTTAGGATGGGTTGGGTGACGCTGAGTGTCCGATATACTGGACGTGTGCGTGGATGTGCGGCCGTTTTTTGATTGCTGGAATGATGCGGTGTACGTTGGCGGGTGCGTGGTGGATGCGTGGTGGACTGGTAGTGTAGTGTGCACCGGGTGTGCGAGGTGCCAGCGGGATGAATGTGGTGGCGCGTGCTTGTCTGTTTGGGGCTGGCGAAATGCGACAAAGTGCCTTGGCGCGGGTTGTTGTATGTGTGCTCGGTCGTCGGTCAAAGACATAGGATGGGGATACGGCTCCCCTGCCTTCGCCAGCGTAGCGAGTGGGCAGGGGAGCGTGGGGCGGAGTCGGGTGGGAGGCTACGATTTGAGCAACTGGCTCGCGACGACTATCTTCTGTATCTGGTTGGTCCCCTCGTAAATCTGTGTGATCTTGGCGTCGCGGAAGAGCTTTTCCACTGGATACTCGCGGATGTAGCCGTAGCCGCCGTAGATCTGGATGGCGTCAGTTGTGACTTCCATCGCCACATCAGATGCGAAGTTCTTTGCCATGCTGCTTTCGTAGAGGAAGGGGCGGCCCGTCTCGGTCACGCGGGCCGACCACCATGTCATGAGGCGGGCAGCCTGCACTTTGGTCGCCATGTCGGCGATCATGAACTGGATCGCCTGGTTTGCGGCGATGGGCTGGCCAAATTGGACGCGTTCGCGGGCATAGTCGCGGGAATGTTCGTACGCCGCGCGGGCGATGCCAAGGGCGATGGCGGCAACCATTGGGCGCGAGCGGTCGAGCATGGTCATCGCGAGCTTGAAGCCGCTGCCTTCTTCGCCCAAGCGGTTCTCGACGGGCACGCGCACGTCATCCAGCAGCACCTCGCCGGTGTGCGAGCAGCGGATGCCGAGCTTTTTCTCTTTCTTGCCGCCAGAGAGGCCAGGGGTATCGCCGGTTACGATGAAAGCAGTCACGCCACGATGTCCGAGCGAGCGATCTACAGTGGCGAAGACGACATACAGATCGGCGATGCCGCCGTTGGTAATGAAGCGTTTTGCTCCATTGAGGATGTAGACATCGCCTTCGCGTCTGGCTGTGGTGGACATCGCCGCGACATCGGAGCCGGCGCCTTGCTCAGTGAGCGCCATCGCGCAGAGTCCGTTGCGCTCGACGATCGGCTTGAGCAGGCGTTGTTTTTGCTCGTCGGTGCCGGCCAGCAAGATCGGGATGCTGGCGAGGTGCGTGCCGCCGAGAACCGTGGCAACGCCAGCGCAGCCCCAGGAGAGCTCTTCGGTGATGATGCAGTTGGTGAGCTCATCGGTGATGCCAAGGCCACCGAGCTCTTCGGGGAAGGCGAATGTCGTCAGCCCAAGCTCGCCAGCCTTGCGCACGAGGTCCCAGGGAAATTCCTCGTGCTCGTCCAGCTCGGCGGCGACGGGACGGATCTCTTGCTCGGCGAAGGTATGCGCAAGCTCCTGCATGGCCTTCTGCTCGTCGCTGAGGGTGAAGTCGATCATGCGGTGCAACTCCTGATCTGTATAGCGGAGGAAGATCTCCTACGGGCAATGCGCCGGTCAATGTCGTGGTGCTCGCAGTGTAGCATACGCCGCACTCTACGACGCGCAGCCTGTTTCGCGAGGGGAGTGTTGTGGACATAGTGAGATACATTCGCGCACTTGTGTGTCAGTGGTGCCGCACTCGCATCGTGCTTGCCTGATCCTCAAGCTATTGTCGAGTGGGCAGCGATAGCGTATTATCGGGCGAGGGGCCTATGTCGAGCAGTCAGTTGGGAGCAATAACGCGTGGTGTGTAGGCCGCTCCCCAGGAGTGGCATGAGGAGGGGGTCTGATGATGCAGCAGCCGGAGCAACACGAGACGCAGCCGAGCACAGCAAGCGCGACTGTAGCTGGCTATGCAGGGGCGATTCAATCGGCGGCTGGCGCTCCTCAGCAGCTCGAAGCGATCTATCAGTCGGCACGGCAGGCGCATGCGGATGCGCAATTTACTGCTGACATGGTGGCGGCGTACGGCGCATCGCCTGATAATCTGCTGTATGCTGCCTGGTATTATCGCTTGCAGCAGGCTCTCCCGGCGACACAGCGGGCGAGCGCAAATTGGCTGCTTGCAGTGCCGATGAGTGTTCTCTTGGGGCTGGTCTTGTGGCTGCTCTCAGATCCGAACTGGACTATGCTGCAGCATGTTCCGTATATCTTCTTCCTCTGGTCGCCGATCATCGCGCTGTTCTGATCGCCTTTCTCTCGATTGCGGCGCGGCGCTTCACGCTCACGGTGGTCTTCAGTGGCGCGGTGGTGGTGGTCGTGGCGGGGTACATCTATGCGATGGTGACTTCGACGCTTAGCCAGAACACCGCTACGCAGCAAGTCTATTTCGATCTGATGCTGGTGCATCTGCCGCTGCTGGCGTGGGGCGCGCTCGCCCTCTCCGTGCTGGGTTGGCGTTCCTCAGCCGATAACCGCTTTGCTTTCCTGGGAAAGTCGATCGAGACGATCGGCACGGCAGGTGTGTATGCCATCGCCGGCTTTATCTTCGTCGGGTTGACTGTCGCCATGTTCAGTGTGCTTAGAATTCTGATTCCTGACGTGCTAGCGCGATTGCTGGTCGCTGGGGGCGCGGGGCTGATTCCCATTCTTGCGGTTGCCAGCGTATACGATCCGCACCTTGCGCCAAGCCAGCAGGAGTTTCGGCGCGGCTTTGGCAAGATCCTCGCGATCCTGATGCAGGCGTTGTTGCCGCTGACATTGGTAGTGCTTATCATCTATGTCGTCGCCATTCCCTTCAACTTCTCGGAACCCTTTAACCAACGCGACGTGCTGAGCGTCTATAACGTCGTGCTGTTTGCCATCATGGGTCTCCTGATCGGAGTGACCCCAACGAGCAGCGGCGATTACTCGGCGCGCTACCAGCGTTTCCTGCGCGCTGGCATCATCGCCGTCGCCGGGTTGATGCTGCTGGTGAGTCTCTATGCGCTCTCGGCGATTCTCTACCGCACGGCCAATGAGGGGTTGACGATGAACCGTCTTACCGTCATTGGCTGGAATGTCGTCAATATCGGTCTGCTGGTGAGCGTGCTGATTGGACAGATGCGCGCTCCTGGTCGGGGTGGCTGGGTCGCGGCGCTGCACTCCACGGCGCGGATCGGCACGGTGGTCTACATCGCCTGGGGTCTGC
>DASVOW010000251.1:0-6218 GCA_036383155.1 Ktedonobacterales bacterium | reverse complement strand
AGAATGCACGATCAGCCGTGTGTTGCGCATGCCCGACGGTACGAGCAGCCTTCTGGTGCAGGGTGTGCGGCGTGTGCGCATCGAGGTCTGGCTCCAACACAGCCCGTTCGGGCGCATCCGCGGCGTTGCGTTCGAAGAGTCTCCCATCCACGGTGAACAGGTCGAAGCATTGGGGCGCGCAACGCTCACCGCGCTTGAGCGCTGCACCAAGCTCAGCCCCCGTCTGACCGAAGACACGTATGTCCAGGCGCTGAATATCGAGCGCGCCGGTGCACTCGCAGATTTCATAGTGGCTCAGCTGGAGCCTCCCATCGCGATACGCCAGGAAATCCTCGAAACATTTGACTCTGCGGCGCGGCTCCGCAAGGCATATCACCTGCTCCAGCGCGAGCTGAGCGTTCTCGAGATCCAGCACAAAATACAGGATGAAGTGCAGCAGGAAGCCGATCGTGGGCAACGCGAATTCTTCCTGCGCGAGCAACTGAAGGCGATCCAAAAAGAATTGGGAGAGCACGACCCCACCCTAGCCGAGGGAGTCGAGCTGCGCAGTCTCATCGACGCCTGCGGCATGCCATCAACAGTGCGCGTGCGCGCGCTGAAAGAGCTGGAGCGCATGCAGGCCATGCCATCGATGGCGCCAGAATATAGCGTCCTGCGCAATTATCTGGACTGGCTCGTATCGCTGCCCTGGCAAGATCGGACAACCGATAACATAGACCTCGCCCACGTGGCCGAGGTGCTCGACGCGCACCATTTTGGGCTGGAAAAGGTCAAGGATCGTATCCTGGAGTTCATGGCAGTGCGCAAGCTCGCGCCTCAAGGACGCGCTCCTATCCTCTGTCTCGTCGGGCCTCCAGGCGTTGGCAAGACCTCACTGGGCCGCAGTATCGCCGAAGCGCTGGGCCGCAAGTTCGCTCGTGTCTCGCTGGGCGGCGTTCACGACGAAGCTGAGATCCGCGGCCACCGCCGCACCTATGTTGGCGCCCTGCCCGGCCGCATCATCCAGGCAATGAAGTCCGTTGGCACTGTGAATCCAGTGCTCGTGCTGAACGAAGTCGACAAACTCGCCTCCGACTTCCGCGGCGACCCTTCGGCAGCTTTGCTTGAGGTGCTCGACCCAGAGCAGAACAATACGTTCTCAGACCACTACCTCGAAGTACCATACGACCTTTCGCAGGTACTCTTCATCCTGACCGCAAATGTATTCCATACAATCCCCGGTCCCCTCCGCGACCGCATGGAAGTCATCGAGATCGCTGGCTACACCGAGGAGGAGAAGCTGCATATCGCACGCCAGTTCCTGGTGCAACGTCAGATGCACGATAGCGGCCTCAGCCCCACACGCATCGAGATCGACGACGGAGCAATCCGGCGTATCATTCGCGAGTATACCTTCGAATCGGGTGTTCGCGGTCTCGAGCGTGAGATCGGCGCAATCATGCGGCGGGTAGCCCGTCGCGTCGTCGAGGGCCGCCGTCATAAAGCGAACGTCTCTGCGCAACGGGTAGCGGCGTATCTTGGCCCCCAGAAGTTCTTCCCCGCCGAAGTGGAGGCGTGCGATGAAGTGGGTGTGGCGACCGGCCTCGCCTGGACATCAGCAGGCGGTGATCTCACCACGGTGGAGGTCATGGCGGTCCCAGGACGCGGCGCAATTACACTCACCGGCCAGCTCGGCGACGTGATGAAAGAATCCGCCCAAGCGGCGCTCACCTACACGCGTGCGCGCGCTTACCGGCTCGGGCTCACGCAGGATTTCCACGAGTGCCATGATGTGCATATCCATCTCCCTGCCGGCAGCATTCCGAAAGACGGCCCCTCCGCCGGTATCACAATGGCGGTCGCGATCATCTCTGCGCTCACTGGGAGACCCGTCCGCCGCGACGTGGCAATGACCGGCGAGATTACACTACGCGGACGAGTGTTGCCTGTGGGCGGCGTGAAGGAGAAAGTGCTGGCCGCCTATCGTGCTGGCATGACCACTATCGTGCTCCCACGACGCAACCTCAAAGATCTCGACGAAATAGCTAACGACATCCGCGAGCAGGTGTCCTTCGCCCCGGTCGATAGTATGGACGAAGTGCTCGACGTCGCCCTGCTGCCACAGCCTCACAGCACCAACGAGGCACTACAGAGTGCAATCGGCAAACTAGCGCCACGAACACCGTTACCAGCCGTGGCATTGCCCAATCCACTGCCAGCGGCGAGCCGTGTCGCACGCCCACGCACCCGCCGTGCGGAAATCGTCGCTCGATGAGTTGCACGAGCTAGAGGTTGTCAGGCACACCCACCTTGTCGTTCACTGCCTGCCCCACCTTCGTGGGCTCGACCGTGACGACGACGGCGTTGAGGATAGCGTTGCCTGACAATGGCTCGATCTCAGCGTCATCCATCAGCCGATTGATATTCACTCCGGCATGCTCCCTCGCCACACCCAATCGCACACCGTGCAGACTATGTCCCCACCCGTGTGGCAAGCTTACCACTCCCTGCATGATGGATTCCGTCATATGGACCGGAGCCACGACGGATCCAGCAGCACTCATGACTTGCGCCTCACCGCCCTCTACGAGCCCCAGCCGCGCGGCATCCTCAGGATGCACCAGCAGCGTACACTGATCATCACCTTTCATCAGAGCTGGCAAGTTATGCATCCACGAGTTGTTCGACCGAAGCTCGCGCCGCCCAATGAGCACCATCGGGGGATGTTCGCGGTGAATGGCGTCGCGTAGCCGTGCCACATCAGCCAGCAGCGGCTCAGGCGCCAGTTCAATCTTCCCTGATGTTGTGCGCAAGACCTCAGGGATACGCGGCTGCAGCTCCCCCAGATCAATGCCGTTCGGCTCGCCCTCCAGATGCGCCAGTGTGAGCCCGCCAGGCCGCGCCCCGAAGCCGTCACCGTATGGTCCGACACGTAACAAGAAATCCAGCATACGCTCCGGCCCTCGCCGCGGAGCAAGAGCCGCCAACAATTCGGCGGGATCTCGCCCTGCGACCGTCGAGTCTTTTGCCTTAACCTCACGTGTCGCAAGCTCATATGCCACCGCATCGTCCAGCGCCGCCACATCGCTCCCCGCACTCTGGCCAGCCGCGATGCCGGCGAGTCGTAGGAGAATCTCCCACTCATCGGGCACGCCAGCTGGACGCGGGAAGACGGGCTGCGAATAGTGCGCGATATTGCGTGTGGAGAGTTGATAGAACGCGACATCGTAATGCGAGCGCTCCAGTGGCGACGGCACCGGCAAGATCACGTCGGCGTGTCGCGACGTCTCGTTGAGGTACAGGTCGATGCTCACCATGAAGTCGAGTGCACCAAGTGCAGCATCCAGCCGATCACCGTTTGGCGCGCTCAACACTGGATTGCCGGCCACAGTTATCACGGCGCGCACCTGCCCTTCGCCTGGTGTCTCGATCTCCTCCGCCAGGCACGCGATCGGAAATTCGCCATACACTTCCGGCGCTCCCCGCACCCGCGAGCGCCTGCGCCAGAGTCGCACACCTGAGCCAACACCCGGCGTTCCACTCGTGTTCCGCGCGCCAGCCGCAGCCTTCGGGAACAGCACGCCACCCGGACGGTCTAGGTTGCCGGTGAGGATATTGAGAGCATCCACAAGCCAATTCGCAATGGTGCCAAACTCCTGCGTGCAGGTACCGACCCGTCCATACACCGCGGCACGCTCAGCTGCCGACAATTCACGCGCTAACTGACGAATCGTCTCCGCCGAAACGCCCGTTACACCCTCCACTTCCTCAGGCGAGAAAGCCTCAGCCGCCGTGCGCAGTTCGTCGAAGCCTGTGGTATAGTCCGCCAATCGTCCAGGTCGCACCAGCCCATCTGCGAAGAGCGTATGCACCAGCGCAAAGAGCAGGTACGCATCGCTCCCCGGTCGCACAAAAATATGTTGCGATGCCTCCTCAGCCGTGCGCGTCCGCCGCGGATCCACCACGACAACTCTGCCGCCGCGCGCCATCAGTGCCCTGATTCGGCCGCGCATATCCGGCGCAGTAAACAGACTGCCATTCGAGACGAGCGGATTTGCTCCCAAAATAAGCAGGTAATCAGTCCTATCCACGTCGGGAATGGGAATCGACAGCATCGTGCCAAACATCAGTCCGGCGGAGACCTGCTTGGGCATCTGGTCGAGTGTGCTGGCGGAATAGATATTGCGCGTGCCAAGGGCATGCAAGAATGGCGTGTTGTAGAGCAAGCCGGAGAGATTGTGCACGTTTGGGTTTCCCAGATACGCCGCCAGCGCGTCACGCCCAGACGCACCCACGATCGGAAGCAGTCGACGTTCAATCTCGGCGAACGCCTCATCCCATGCGGCCTCGCGCCACGCCGCACCTTCGCGTATCAATGGCGCGCGCAGCCGATCTGGATCGGCGTCAAGCTCCTTCAGCGCATACGCTTTCGGGCAGATGTAGCCACGACTAAACACATCGCCCCTATTGCCGCGAATGCCAAGCACACTCCGTCCGCTGGTAGTCACCGACAATCCGCAAGTAGCCTCACACAATGGGCATGTGATGTGATGTACCGTCGTCGCTGCCGGCTCTGTAGTTGCATTCGTCATCTCGACGCGCTCCCTCATTATGCCGCTGCCCCCAAAACGCCGAACTGATGCGGTCAGTATATCAGCGGCGCCGCGCTACTTTCAACGCTGAGACAAGCAAGAGACTCCCACTCGAAAGGCGGCCCTGCAGGGATCTACATGGAGAGATGCCTCACGACACACGCCGGAATATTCCGCGATTTGCTATATGCGTCGGCTTTGTATGTGCACCGCGCGCAATCAGTGCAAAACCACAGCACGCCTGCCAGGACGCGCTCGCTAATCGAGCAAGGGCTCTCTGGTCCACCGTTGGCGCGATCAGTGCGGAAGGCCTACATGGCGTAGCCCGCATGGAGATCGTACACTACAGTGGCCGGCGGGTAGCGATGGATTGGTGCATAAAGGTGAAGCATGCATGCTGCTAAGGCAGCGGGCAGTAAGTGAATCTCAACACCCATATAATCACCTTGCGCCGTAGCGCCTACGACGTCATTCAAAGAGCACAGGCAGGGTATTCATATGCGCATCGGCGCAATCTTCCCACAGACTGAGATCGGCAGTGACCCAACCGTCATCCGCGAGTACGCCCAGGCCGTCGAGCAGCTTGGCTACACGCACATCCTGGCCTACGATCACGTGCTTGGCGCTGGCACATCGAGCCGGCCCGATTGGCGCGGCCCCTATACCAGCCAGACGATGTTCCACGAGCCGTTTGTGCTCTTTGGCTATCTCGCCGCGCTGACCAGGCGCGTCGAATTGGTAACGGGCGTACTGATCCTGCCACAGCGCCAGACGGCGCTCGTCGCGAAACAATCCGCCGAAGTTGATGTGCTCAGCAGTGGACGACTGCGCTTGGGCATCGGCGTCGGCTGGAATGCTGTGGAATACGAAGCGCTAGGCGAAAAATTCGAGACTCGTGGCGCCCGTGTCGAAGAACAAATCGCGGTGCTTCGCGCCCTCTGGTCGGGTCATGCTATCACCTACTCCGGACGTTGGCACCATATTCAGGACGCGGGCATCAATCCTCTTCCACCCCGCCACACAATCCCCATCTGGATTGGTGGCAACGCGGAGCCAGTGCTAAAACGTGTAGCGCGGCTAGCCGATGGGTGGTTTCCCCAAATGCCGCCTGACGAACGGGCAGCGTCGATGATCGAGCGCCTGCGCGAATCTGCGCGCGAAGTCGGGCGGGATCCAAATTCGATAGGCATTGAAGCACGCCTTAACATTAGCCAGACTCCGGACTCCGACTGGGCCAGCTACGCTGCCGCCTGGCGCGCACTCGGTGCGACGCATCTCGGCGTAAACACGATGGGAGCAGGCTTCACCACCCTCGATCAACATCTCGCCGCGTTGACACGAGCGCGCGATTCGCTGGGCGTACAACCCCAGGTATGACTAGATCGCCGCGCCGTAGGCGCCACATCGTGAGATGCGTTGCGAGACTGCAATAATCTGTTCCAGCGTGCCATCTACAGAGGTGATTCCGCAGGCGCTCTAGCGCTCGTACAACGGCTGCAATACGTCTTGCCACCAGCCAACATCGTGCCATCCGCCGCGACTATGTTCGGTATGGCGGATGGCACCAATCTGCTCGATCCCTCATTCGTAAATCAGCTCGCACGCCACGACACATTTCTTGCATTTTACAAGTGAAAGTGCGATACT
>DASVOW010000250.1:0-3231 GCA_036383155.1 Ktedonobacterales bacterium | reverse complement strand
TCATACACGATGTCGCATAATCCAGTCCGCAATATCGCTATCGAGGACGGTGCGCCCCGGCTCGAACTCGAAGTCGTGGGCGAAGTCGGGGTAGGTCTTCCAGGTCTTGTCGGAGCTACCCAGTTGCTCGTAGCAGCGTCGCGTCGCGGCTGGGCTGACGCTGCCATCTTTCTCGCACTGTATCACCAGGGCGGGGGCACGCACCAGTGCGGCACGTTTGAGCACACCCAGACGCATCCGCGAGAGCTGGTAGAGGAACGACGCGGTCTGATTGCGCACCCAGTAGGAGTCGGCATTGAGTAGTTCTGTCGCCTCGGGAACCAGCGTCATACCCGTGGTATTCACGGGAATGGGGACGAGGCGGTCGGAGCCGCGGATACCATTGACGATGCCGCTGATCAGGGTCATCGGGGCGACTTTGACGGTGTCGGCGATCCAGGGGTTTGCCAGGATCAGGCCGGCGAGCTGGTTGCGGTTGCTGGTCGCATCCTCGGCGGCGAGATAGGTGGCGAAGATGCCACCCATGCTATGGCCGAGGATCGTGATCGGCGCTCCGGGCTCGCGCTTGCGCACTTCGTCGAGGAAGCGGTTGAGGTCGCGGAGGTAGACGCTGCCATCACGCACGTGGCCGCGCAGGCCATCGGAGCGGCCAAAGCCGCGATGGTCATCCATATAGACGGTGAGGCCGAGCGCGTTGAGCTCGTTGCCCATGTGGATGAACCAACCGGTATGGGCGCCGAGGCCGTGGATGATGACGAGCACGGGCGCGTGCGGGCCGGCAGCGCGCCAGAAGCGATAGAAGATGTTGAGGTCACCCTCGGCGGCGTAGCTGGCGGTGCCGTAGGCGCCACCGGGAACCGCTGTGGGAACGCCCCAATCGCCGATGTTCTCGGGACGGTATCGAGCCACTGTCGCCATGATGCCCCTCCCTCCATTTCGTGCCGGTCATGCGCTTCGCGGCGGGCGGTACGCCGCTCCACCGCCATATGTTTGCGGCTCATTTTAGCACGCCAGTATGGCTGAAACAAACGTGGGGATGCATGTATTCGCGTCCATATGAATGCACACCAGTGAATACACACGAGCCGCTCATGATTGCAGGCGTGGGGATGGCATTCGCTCTAGCCACCGTACTCGCGGATGAGATTTTCGGCGTGCGGGCGATCGCTCTCTCGCAAAATTGCCAGGAGGGGTGCGACGGGGAACGGCACGCGGCGAAATTCCAGGCTTACGGAGGCTGGCGTCGCGGTCAGTATGGCGTATTCCGCCCAGGGGTCGAGGCGCAAATTGTCCTCCGGCTGATCGTGGTCGTATGCCACACCGATGCTGCCGGGGTTGAAGAATGTCGCCTCGCCGATACGGCGCACCTGTTGCAGGTGGGTATGCCCTCCTGAGAACCAGCGAGCGCTTTGCTCCTGGAAATGCGCCCGCACCGTCTCATAGGGAGTCGTGGGCAGGATGATGTCGTCGAATGACGACGGCGAGCCATGAAAACAGAGCAGTGTGTCATTTTCAGTGAGCGGGACGCGAATCACCGGCTCGAAAGCAGCGATGAACGCCTGGTCATCTGGGGTGAGGCGCGCCAGTGACCACTGGCGCACGGCCTCCTGAACCGGCGTGACCCCCTCATTGCCGGTCTCTTTTCCGGTGAGCAGCCATGCATCGGCGTTGCCCATGACCACCGGACAGCCCAGCTCACGCAGGCGTTGGACTGTCTCGGCGGGTTGCGCTCCACCCTGGATCGCATCGCCCAAGCAGATGATGTGATCGACCGCTTGCCCTTCGATATCGGCCAATGCGGCGTCCAGTGCGTAGGCATTGCCATGAATATCTGAAATTATCGCGACACGCATATGATCAATCCTCTTTCCGCACATATACCGGGCAACGAACCCCTACATGTAGACACGCAGAAACACGCCCAAATATGTCACACGGCTCCTTCCTTTGAAGGATACGAGAGAACGGAGGCATACGTATACAGCTTCTACAGCTTCGCACGATGGAAAACCTCTCTCCGCACAGAGCAAATAGCAGAGAGAGGTTGTATCCTGAGGACGTGGCCTAGAGCATGGTGCTGACGGCGTCGCGCACCTGGTCGGCGACGCGGTGCTCAGCGCGGAGCTCGGCGGTGCCGTAGGCGCCACCGGGAACCGCTGTGGGAACGCCCCAATCGCCGATGTTCTCGGGGCGGTATCGAGCTTCTGTCGCCATGATGCCCTCCCATTTCGCGCCTGTCATGTGCTTGGCGGCGTGCGGTACGCCGCTCCACCGCCATATATATGCGGCTCATTTTAGCACACCGGGCTGGCAGTTGAGGAATCCCAGCCCTATGTGAGTGGGTAGAGCATCACACAGAGAGCATCACTGGAAATGTTCCGCATTCTCAAATACACTATGGTTGCGGTGTATGGCTGCACAGCCCCAAATTGAGAGAGCAGCAAATGTGTTATTCATAAGAGGAGGTGCACAAATGGAGCACCCACTTGGCATGCCAGATGTCTACTCAGATCCTGAGATTCACGGTGGGCAGCCTGTCGTTGAGTCCGGTATTCCCATTTATCTCATTCTCGATATGCTTGCGCAGGGCTTTTCCGCTGAGGAGATGCGCGCCGACTATGGCATCACCGAGGAGCATGTGCGGATTGCACTCCGCTTTGCTGCCGCATATTTGAAGCACGAGGGCAGCGATGCTGCCTGAGTGGCGGTTCCTGCTCGATAGAGGTGTGAATTTCCGCACAAAGAAGGAATTGCTTGCTGCAGGCTTCTCAGCTGTCTATCAGCTCGCCGATGTGGGCTTGACTGGACTTGCCACCGATCCTGCGATCTTCGCCGAAACGCAGCAGCGTCGCCTTCTACTCATCACTAAGGACACAGACTTCTTGCGGGAGGCACGCTACGCCCTCGGTCACGACGGCATTCTGTACATCACCCAGTCCCAGACGGAGTTGCAGGATACAGTTGCAGCCATACTCAGTTTGACTCAGCAGCATGCGTCACTGGCGAACATGCGATTTATGATTCTCGCGGGCGGGCAGATTTCCCGGGTCTCGTGATGATTGGGCCAACGTGGCATGCGGTCTCAGAGAGCGATTGCGACATCGCAGGCAAAACAATGCCAACACCGTAGCGTGTGTGGAGGCATCGTCAGTTACAGCTGGCGAACATCCATGCCGCGAGCGCGTCGCTCGCACACGCAAATCCCCTCTCAGCGCACATGGCTGTGCAGCC
>DASVOW010000249.1:0-1879 GCA_036383155.1 Ktedonobacterales bacterium | reverse complement strand
CCCCGCCCAATCGTGGCGAAGACGAGGAACGAGACGACATCGCCCGCCACCAGTGCCGCGGTGCGGCCTATGCTTCGCCGCTCAGCCGGTGCTATCCCGGTGGGAGCCTCAGGAGAAGAAACGCTGTCGTGCATGAATCTGTATTCCACACAATCGTCGATTGATATTAACTACACGCTACTTGATCAAGCCGGCTATGGCGACGATGACCGCGAGATGGATCAGCATGGTGATCGAGAAGAGCCAGAAGAACACTTTGGTCCATCCGTCGTCGGAGATCATGCCCATGCGCCCGCGCCGCGCCGCTGGGGTGCGTTCGGTCGCGACCAGCCCAATGGCTACGCGCAGCCGCAACGGTGAGCGTACCGGCGAGCGCTCCATCTGATCGTGAACGGCATCGTTGCATTCGCCACAGAGTACCCACGAGCGGCGCGGCTCAGGAACATCTCCCGTTTCCTCGGCATAGCAGATCGTCTGACCAAGGCGCCGCCGGCAGATATCGCAGCGCAACGCTGCTACCTCTGAGCGCTTGGCCCCGGCTGCGCGCGCACCGACGGTTGAGTTTTCCGTGTAGAGCCCATGCTCCATGCCTGATTGACCCCTCCCAGTTGCTGTACGCAAGGCTTGCGCAAAAACGATCCTGGCGTAGGGACATTATACCAGCATCAAACGCGCCACCGCGAAACAACGGCCCCGCGAGGAAGGGACACCTGGTACAAAAAAGGGGCCGACGACGAATCGCCAGCCCCAAGAGATATACCGTCGCGAGCTAATAGCCGACGACGAGCGGCAGCAGGTAGACCAGGCTCATCAGGAAGACCCACACCACATCGACGAAGTGCCAGTACATCTCCCCCGCCGTCACCGCGAAATGCTTGTCCTTGCTGAAATCGCCCCGCAGCCCGCGGAAGAACAACACCGTCAGGAACACCAGGCCCGCCGTCACGTGGGCGCCGTGGAAGCCCGTCAACGTGTAGAACGTCGAGCCAATGACGCCAGTGCTCGGCCCAAAGCCGTTGTTGACGTACTCGTAGATCTGGATGCTGATGAAGATCGCGCCAAGGATGATGGCGCCCAACAGCAGCCAGGGGAACCTCTGTCGATCGCCTCTGGCGATGGCTCGCGCGGCGAAGTGCATCGGGAAGCTGCTCGCCAGCAGAATGGCGGTGTTGACGAGGGCCAGCCGCACATCAAGCTCAACGTGTCCTGGGCCGGGCGGGTTGAAGTTTCTGCCGTCGCGGACGTACAGATAGAGATAGGCGGCGATCAGGTTGGCAAAGAAGACGGCTTCCGAGCCGATGAAGAACACCATGCCATACCAGCCCATACTACGTGTGGGCGGATGGTGTTCCTCGACAGCGGCCTGAGGCTTGCTCACAACGGTGGTCATATCTACTGTACCTCTTCCGTAGGGTCTGATTGCGCGTATCGTATCAGGTCAGTGAGTGCTGGAGCCGTATTAAATCGGCTCCAGTCCCCAGTTGACCATGGTGATGAGGACGCATACCAATCCAATCAAGAGGAGAGGAATGGTAATGAAGAGCGACCCGGCGAGCCAGCTACCCAGCGCCAGCGTCACAGACGCGGCGAGCAGCAGCGGCCAGTAGCTCGGCCCCGGCAGATGCGGGCCCGCGTGCGCCTCGGCTGGCTCCACAGCAAAGACCGGCTCCGCCACAGCCACCGCCTGCGGGGTGACCAGCTCGCGCACCGTCGCGGTGAAGCCGATCTGGCTCATCAAGCGGTTAGACTCCGCCAGATCGCCCTCGTCGTTGCGCACAAGCAGCGTCTTCACGTTCTTGAAGACCCAGAATTGCTCCGCGTCGAGGGCCTTCGCCAGCGCGTCGAGCTCCCCGTCGTGGCGGATGAAGGTAGCCGTCGC
>DASVOW010000248.1:0-5798 GCA_036383155.1 Ktedonobacterales bacterium | reverse complement strand
GCAGGGCCTGATAGACCGGACGCAGGGGCGCCTCGATGCCCTCCAGCAGGGATTCCCACCCATCCACCAGGGGAGTCATGAGGCGGCGGTAAGCTTCGGCGTCGTGGGAATTGCCGAAGGTTGCGCCGGTCGCCTCGATGGAGCGGTCGAGCACGGCAGCCGTGCCATCGGGCAGTGGGTGCGCCAGCGGTACGGTCGGGTGGATCCACTCCAGCCCGTACCGCTCCAGGGGAAGCGTCCGCATGAAGGGCGAGGCTAGGCCAAGTGGATGAATCGCGGAGCAGACATCGTGGCAGAACCCAGGCAGCGTCAGCTCCTTGGAGCGGCAGCCACCGCCGATGGTGTCGCTGGCTTCAAAGACGACCACGGAGCGCCCGGCGCGGGCAAGGGTGATCGCCGCAGCCAGCCCGTTTGGGCCAGCGCCGACGACTACCGCATCGTAGTCCGGGTGCTCGGATGAGGCGTTGGGCAGAGTGATGGACATGAAAAGTGCTTACCTGTTCGTTCTAGGAAGTGGTTGTCCGGCGGGTGTTGCGGGCAAAGATGCGCATGGGCATTGTGAGCGCCGAGCGCATGGCGGCGTTATGCCAAACATTGCCTGCCTGCGACCACTGCACACGTGGATCGACGCATGCGGTGCGCACGCGGACGGGGGGATAGACCTGGAAGTGTTCGGCAAGCGACATGAGGACATGCGTCCAGATCTTTTCCTGCGCTTTGGAGCCACCGAGACGGAAGCCGAGCTCATAGATCGGGTCGTTGGCGCGCGCGATGGATTGTACCTGGGCGACGGTGGTGCCGTCATCGTCATAGGCGCTGAACGTGACCCAGCCGGACTCGGGATGGCCCTCGGGCGTCATCAGGGTGAAGGATTCGTCGTCGGCGTAGAGCACCAGCACGCCAGTGTTGACGGGCATGCCGCCGAGGGAAGCATTGATAAGCACCACCTGTCCCGGCTCGACGCCCGCCACGGCGGGGAAGAAGCGGTTTTGGGGCGGCTGGAACTCCGGCAGGCGTTCTTTCCAGACGCGCACCACTTCTACCGAAGTGACGCTAGCGCCGCTGAGGCGGGTCTGATAGGTCTTTTGCCAGAGCCGGCCAAAGCCCTGCAACGGTCCGACGACGTTGCGCCCGTCTACGTTGAGGTTGACCGCGCCGACGGGCACATTGGAGACGCTGAGCTTGGAGACCTGTGACCAGTGCTCGGCGTCGCGCGAGACGTGAATGGTTGTCTCTTGTGAGACGTGAATGGTCGTGTCGTTTGGTGTGGTGGATGGCTCAGGCGGGGTGAGAGAGGGATCGCTCATGGTCATCACCTCCAAGAGGGAATGTGTGAGAAGGATGGATATCCACCCGGACTATGCGCCGGCTGCTCGTAGCGCTGAGGCTTCATCGTCGAAGATGCCGATGGCGTCGTTGAGGCGGGTCAATTCGAAGATATGGGTATAGTGCTCGCTGAGGCCGAAGGCCAGCATGCGCTGCTTTTGCCGGTTGATGCGGATCAGCAGCGTAACCAGCAGGCCGATGCCGCTACTGTTCATGTACTCCAGACCACTAAAGTTGAGGATAACGAAGCGCGTCGGGGGGGTGTTTGCCTCGGTGTATGCATCCATCAGGACGTTCTCGGCGAATCCGGTGACGTCTCCCTGGATGTCGATGATGCTGGCTGCCGGCGTGGGTCGTCGCACGTTCATCACGATGTTTGCTTGGGGCATGGTCATTACTCCTTGCTCGTCACTCGATCATGTCATCGGTTATCAGGTATTTGCTTCGGGGGAGTGTTGCAGCGCGTTTGTGAGTGCACTCGTTTCGTCGGGATAGACACTCATGAAGTCGGCCAGCCGGGTAATGTGGAAGATTTCGACGTAATGCTCGCTGAGCCCGCAGGCGAGTAACTGCTGATGGACTTTGCGGGCGCGGGCAAGCAGACCGACTATCAGCGCGATACCGGTGCTGTTGATGTATTCTACGTCGCTGAAGTTTAGCAGGATGATGTTGGGATTTTCGGTCTCGGCCTCGGCATACGCGGAGTTCAGCGTCTCCTCGGCGAAACCGTTGATCTCGCCGTGAAGCTCGATGATCACCACTCGCGGCTGCTGATGGCGCACGTGCGCCTCAAGCGTTCTGGCTGCCATTGCCGTCTCCTTCTAGCGACACAATCAATTCGACGGTGTGGTGTGTGTCGTCGCTCGTCACACGCATCTCGTCTACCAGATTCTTGATGAGAAATAATCCCCAGCCGCGCGGTGTCTGCAACTCGGCGAGCTTGGCTTCCAGGTCCGGCGCGTCGGTCGTCGGTAAGGTGGCAGGGCTGTTGCCTTCGTCGGTGATGCGCACTGCCACGGCTGCTTTCGATGCGCGCACGGAGATTATAACGGGGAGATCGGGACTGTAGTGGTTGCCATGTTCCATTGCGTTCATGGTCGCCTCGGCTACCGCTGTCTTGAGCTGCTCCAGGCGGCGGGCGGATAGCCCTTGCTCGCGTACAATCTCGGCCACCCGCTTTATTGCCAGGCGCTCGTTGCCCGGTTCACTGGGAACAGTGAACTCGTCCAATACGTTCCACGTATCGGTATCGAGATTGGTGTTTGTATCCGTATTGGTGTTTTCTCCCATCTCGTTGGATTCGTGGTCGCTCATCGGCGAGGCGTTTGTCACCATGCTCTTTCCCTGTGTGGCCGCGGTACGTTTGAGGGTGACGAGGGTGACGTCGTCCTCCTGTTCCCAGTCATCGCCCGTGAAGGAGGCAAGCTGGCTCAGCAGGAAGTCGATGACCGGCGATTCGTCGCCGTGCTGGCCGAGCACCTCCATCAAGTGTGGGAAGCCGAACATCTCGCGGTCTGCGTTGTGTGCCTCCACCAGGCCATCGCTGTAAAGCAGGACGCCATCACCCGGCTCAAGGTTGGTCTCGTTTTCTTCGTATTGCATATCGGGCATCAATCCTAGTGGCATGCCTCTAGCGCGCAACTCTGTCACGCTGCCGTCTGCGTGTCGTTGGTATGGCAGATCATGGCCGGCGTTGGCGTAACGTATTCGCCCAGTCTCAGGGTCGAGGATCGCGTAGAGGCACGTGACGAACATCTTGGGAGGGATGTCGGGGCAGAGCAGATTGTTGGCTTGCTGCAATACGTGGCCCGGCGAGGCCTCGCCTTGAGCGGCGGTGCGTAGGATGCTGCGCGTCGTCGCCATCACCAGCGCGGCGGGCACACCTTTGTCTGTGACATCGCCTATCACCATGCCGAGCCGTCCGTCCTCTAACGCGAGGAAGTCGTAGAAATCGCCGCCGACCGCGCGAGCGGGTTGGTAGTATGCGGCGACGTTCCAGCCGGGGAGGGCGGGCAGATCTTTTGGCAGCAGCGTCTGTTGGATGAGGCGGGCGATGCGCATCTCTTGCTCAATGCGCTCGCGCGCTCGCGCCTGAGCCTGCTGCTCGCGCACCAGTTGCGCCACGCGCACGGCAGGGGCGGCTTGTGCGGCGAGCTTATCGAGCATCTCGCGGTCGTCGGCCGAGTAGTCTTGTTCGCTCAAGCGCGGGCCGAGGTTTAGTAGCCCGACCAACTCGCCCTGACTCACCAGGGGAATGGTCATCTTGACGCCAGCGACGCGCAGGCTCTGCAAGGCGGGAGACTCGAAATGGAGCTTGTCGATTTCCACGGCGCCGGGTGCGCTGAGGAAATAGGCTACCAGCGGGTCGTTGGGTGCGATATCGACGCCAGGGGTTGTCACCTGCCGCGCTCGTCTTGCATTGGGGTTGGTGGGCTTGCGGAGTGGCTGTGCGTCACGCTTGCTCCGTCCGAGCTGCCATTGCTGAATGCCCTTCAACATCGCTACCATAGTGCACTCCGTCTCGCTAGATTTTGTTTCCGAGCCTGCTGGCGCCATCGCCGTCGTGCTCGTTTCACCGTGTAGCATATCGTTCCGACGTCACCCAAGCGTTACGGCAAGCGTTACGGGAGGGGTGCAGCAGAAATGTGGTGGAGCTTAGGTCCGGCGCTCATCCCCGGTCCCGTTGTCCTGCCGTACGATACGATCGCCACCATGAGAGTGGTCTGTCTGTGACTGCGCTTCCAGTAGCCAGAGTGATGCATATGCGGGATGCATCGTGTCACGCACCGCTTTCAGGAGGTGCATACGCAGGTCGTCGAGATCGAGCTCATTGCGCAATGTGGCGCTGAAAGCGACCAACGTCTTGGCCGCGTCGTACTTACGCCGATAGAACCCCCGATCGATGGCATGTTGGATGCGCAGGCGCAACGGCTGGAAGAGCGCGATGGCGCCCAGCGTCGAGGCGACAATCGCGACCTGTGACCCTGGAATGAAACTGTCGAGCGCTGCCTGTAGGCCCACGACACTGCCAGTGTAGAGCGCCGCGAGTATGGCGGTGAGTGTACCATAGACCAGCGTACGGTTGATAAGCGTGTCAATGTCGAAGAGCTGCGCGCGCAGGATGGCGATGCCGATGGAGAGCGGGATCAGCAGGACTACCAGGGTAGTCGCTATATCAGTCGCGAGATTAGCCGCGGTGCCGGGCTGGGTGACGGATGGGGCGAGTAGGGGTAGTAGGAACGCCAGCGCAAGGTAGCCGGCGAGTGATATGGCTACGCCAAAGACGACCCAGCGCGTCTGCCGCTGCTGCAGCGGAGTGGAGACGCGCTGGTAGCGGTAGACCTGGGCGAAGATGGCAGAGAGCACGAATGCCAGGAAGCCGGCGAACTGCAGCAGGGGAGGTGTGCGTGTGAGGTCGAGGGCCGTGCCGGGTAAGAAGAATTGGCCGAGCTGTGGTGCGATCCAGGCGAGCGCGATCCAGCGCATCCATCTTGGGGCGAAATGCCCGCTGGGGAAGACATAGACGAAGACGCTCAGGTATGCAGAGCCGAGGAAACGCGCGCCGTCGATTACAAGTGTCCATTGGGGGTGCGCGATGGCGAGCGCTGATGGCGCCAGAGCAAAGCGACCCGCGCCGAACGTGACCAGCGTCAGCGCGCTGAAGAGCGCCATGCGGTCGGAAGAGCGGCGCAGGAAGAGCGCGAGGGCGACGAGGCACCAGCAGCAGACTGCGAAGATGTCGAGCGCCACGAGAACTGTCGCGTACTCGGCGGGGGTGATGTCAAGCGCGTGTAACGACAGCAGGCCGGACGGTGTGAGCTGCGTGGGCAGGCATGAGGTGGCCCCGCTACTGCATACCTGGGGAAGCAAGGCAAGCTCGGTGGGCACACTCACAGCGAAGATGCCGACGATGGCGAGCGCCAGCGTGAGCCATATCAGGCGCGCCGCGAAGAGCCGCATGCCGCGCAGCGGTGTCGCCGACAACCCTCGCGATGAGGGCGGCGTTGTGTTTGTCGGTTGCGTATCGTCTGCCGACCGTGCAGTCATCGCCAGGGTCTCCATTTGCGTCTCACACGATTGCCAACCGGGCTGCAATGTTCTTGCGGGCGTTCGCTTTGTTGCATCTCACACGTCATGATACCAGAAAGAGGGTATATGCAAATGTAACGTGCCGGCGTCTCATAATCGTTACGACGCTCGGTACTGAAGGATCGGATTGCTAGAGTGGCTTTGAGAGGGCTACTCTATGGATTTGACGGCGTATGATGGTGGTGTGAACGAATCGGCTCAGTGCGGTGTCCAAAGGAGTAGAGGGCAACGCAACATGCTGGTGCGGTAGGAGGGGTGGTGCATTGGTGACCGTATACCCACCACGTGAAGAGCGAGTCTGTGGCGGGGAGGACGCAGTATCGGACGAATACGAACTGCGCGATTTGCTTGCGCGGATAGCTAGCGGCGATCAGGATGCGATG
>DASVOW010000247.1:0-7419 GCA_036383155.1 Ktedonobacterales bacterium | reverse complement strand
ATCAGAGACAACACACGGCACACAATACAGCCAGCGAAGTTAAGGGCAGCGTGGTGAACGACGAGCAAAGCGCCTGGTTCGAGTCCGAAGGCTTGATCCGCTACTCCATCTCCGGCGACGAGTCAGGCGATCTCGTCGAGACCCGTAGGGGACCCGTAGTAGCCCTTGGCCCGCGCGATGACGATTTTGTCTGGGTGCCAAACCCTGATGACACGGCCTATCCCGGCAAGCCGCTACGCGAGATGAGCATGGACGACTACAACGACTTCATGTACCGCTGGCTTGAAGAGGCCGTGCGTCATGAAGCCGTCCGTTGCGCCAATTGTGGTCGCCCCATCCGCGACGACACCGTCGAGGATCTGCCCGACGTCGACACCTGGGACGCCATCTTCATCGAGAAGGAGTTGGTCGCCTGGATGGTCGTCCACTTCGATTGCAAGAAACTGCTTGCGAAGCAAATCAAAGGTGTCCACCCTTTCGACCTCCTGCCTACTGATCCACCCGCCTACGATCTCTCACACGTCAGCGTCCCCATCCGCGAACCAAACGAAAACCATAATTCCGCTTCTCCCATGACGCTGAAGAATGAGGAGGAATAGCGCGAATAACACACTCTTTCGAGAGAGATGATATGAGAAAGGGCTGCCCACGTGGATAAAGGACAGGTCGCCTCCATACTGGAGGATGTGGCGAATCTGCTGGAGCTAACCGGTGGCAACGCATTCGAGATACGCGCCTACCAGAATGGCGCGCGTGCCGTGGAAAACCTCGAAGGCGACATCTCCGAGATCGTGCGCAGCGGCAAGATCAACAGCATCCCCGGCCTTGGCAAGACGCTCGTCGCACGCATCACCGAGCTGGTGACTACCGGCAAGATGGAGCTGCACGAACAACTGGCGGCCAGTGTTCCTCCCGGCCTGCGCGACATGCTCCGCATTCCAGGGCTAGGCCCCAAGCGTGTGCGCCAGATCTACGAGGCGCTCGGAATCACCACGCTGGACGATCTGCGCTCAGCCAGTGAGAACGGCCAGATCGCGGCCCTCCCCGGCTTCGGCGCCAAGAGCCAGGAAAAAATTCTGAAAGGTCTGCTCTTCGTCACCGAGCACCAGGACATGTTTCGCTACGACGTGGCAGCTGCCGAGGCGGGCGCCATCGCCGCCGAGCTACGCGCGCTGCCTCAGGTAGTTCGTCTCAGCATCGGCGGTAGTCTGCGACGCCGCAAAGAGGTCGTCCATGATGCCGATATGGTCGCTAGCGTCGCCATCGACGACGACCGCGACGCTGTCATGGAGAGACTCGTATCGCTGCCTCAGATACGAGATGTCACCGGGCGCGGCGACACCAAGACCAGCGTCGTCCTCCAATCTGGCATGGCGCTGGACCTCCGCGTCGTCAGCGACGAACAATATCCCTATGCCCTGCACCATTTCACAGGCTCCAAAGAGCATCACCTCGTGCTCCGTGGTCGCGCCCACGCTGCTGGCATCAAGATCAATGAATACGGCATCTTCAAGGACGACCGGCTCATCCCATGCAACGACGAAGTCGACATCTATCGCGCCCTCGGCATGCACTACATCGAGCCCGAGCTACGCGAGGCGCGCGGAGAAGTAGAAGCGGCTCTGGCGGGCGAGCTACCCACACTGGTGACGGTGGACGATCTCCAGGGTATGCTCCACGTCCACAGCACGTTCAGCGACGGTCAGGCCACCATCCGCGAAATGGCTGAAGCGACGCTGGCGATGGGCATGCACTACCTTGGTATGTGCGACCACAGCAAAGCCGCCGCCTACGCCAACGGCCTGAGTGAAGCCGCCTTGCGCCGCCAGCACGAGGAGATCGACCGTCTCAACGACGAATTTGCCGGGCGCCTGCGCATCCTCAAGGGCACCGAGTGCGACATCCTCAAAGACGGCACACTCGACTACGACGACGAAACGCTCGCAACCTTCGATTTCGTCGTTGCCTCGGTCCATAGCCACTTCCAGCTCTCGCCTGCTGAGCAAACACAGCGCCTGATCCGCGCCATCGAAAATCCCTTCTGCTCGATCCTCGGCCACCCCACCGGCCGTATCCTGCTTGAGCGCGAGGGCTACGCTCCCGATCTCGAAGCCGTCATCGACCGTGCCGGCGAGCTTGGTGTCGCCATCGAGCTAAACGGCGATCCGCACCGCTTCGATCTCGACTGGCGGCTCCATCGCTACGCTACCGAGCGCGGCGTGCGCATCCCCATCACTACCGACGCACACAGCCCCGCCGGCCTGCTCAACATCCGCTTCGGCGTTGGCATCGCCCGCAAAGGCTGGCTCACTCCCAAAGACGTGCCCAACGCCTGGTCCGTAGACGAGCTCCTCGCCTTCTTTTCCGCACAACGCAAGCGTCGTGACATGTAAAGAACAGCGGTTACTCCGCCCTGTGACGTGGTAGACGCCACAGTAGAGCTACACCACCATGCCGTACCGGCCGGTACTGTATGGTGGCATGCATACAACCCAACGCTACTCAGGCGCGTAGTCAGTCTGTGCTAATGCCAGCCCGCTGGTGATAGAGCCTTTTACTCCTTGGCCTCATGATAGGCGGCGTGGGCTAGCGCAACACACCCGGCGCGTGAGAGCTGGGAGAAAGGATGGCACACTACCGTGCCAAACGATCACACGACGGAGCACAAAGCGAGCGAGAGTGGCGCCGTCGCGACGGCTGTGCAAGAGTTGCTACAGAGTGTGCGCCAGGGGGAGCCGCTACATGCGGGCGCACTGCAGTTCATTCCCCTACTACCCGCCACAGCGTACGTCAAGCGGCAGACAGGCTACCTGCCCCTTGACGAGGCGTTGCGGCGCGACCTGATCGCGATTACAGAGCAGGCCCAGGAACAGGTGCCGGAGTTGCTGGCGACCAGCACGGCTGAGACCCCCGTCATATTAATTGGCGGCGAGCAGGTCATCGGTGGCCTCCAAAATCGCGTACTGAATACAACGATCCTGGTGCCTGCGCATGCACAGCTCCACATTCCCGTAACGTGCGTCGAGGCAGGCCGCTGGCATGAAGCCCCCACATACGCCGACCCAGATGTTGTGGATGTGACCGACAGCCCAAGCGTTGAGCAAAAAGCGGGACGCGCCTTCACAACCGACGAAGCTGCCTACGCGAAACTGCGAAAGTTACACGCCAAGTCGGTAACACGCTCGCTCTCATCTGGCAGTGGCCACCGCTCAGATCAGAGCGCCGTCTGGGGTGAGGTGGCCGAGCGAATGGCGTTCTCCAACTCATATTCCCCATCCAGCGCCATGCAAACACTATACAAAACACCCGAGCGAGCACATAAGCTCAAAGAGATAATGGACAAGCTGCAACCGCCTGATGGTGCGCTGGGATTCATCGCCGTGTTGGGATCAGAAGTCCTGGGAGCCGAGCTTTTTGCCGACGAGGCACTGGCACACGCCTACTGGGAGAAACTGGCTCGCAGCTACGCCGTCGAGGCGCTCGACGCTAGCCAGCACACCGACGATGCCGCGCCAAGCGGGATTGCCGCTGTTGGCCAGGCGCGTCTTCTCGAAGAAGCCCTCGCCGCCGACATCCAGATCCACCCATCGCCAGGGCTCGGCGCGGATGCGCGGCTTGTAGGCAGCCATGTAGCAGGCGCCGGGCTGGTCTATGATGGCGCTGTAGTCCACCTATCCCTCTTCCCTGACACACCAGAGACCACCAGCACCGCCGCGAGTGATGCACTGCAGCAGCTGTCGCGGCACCTTGGATACCAACATATCCACAGCTAATCACAGGCAACAGAGCAGTCAGCCGGCTGCATCCAAGCGTAGTGGGCAGACACATGAGGCAGTGATTGCCCTGTGTCTGCCCCTATATCTCTGCTATCCGCCTGCGTTTTTGGGCAAGCGAGTGCGCATCAACCAATTAGGATAATGTCGAAGCAAGACCGGCTTCGCACTAGGGAGGAGAACGTTCGCGCAATGCTACTCGAACTTGCCATAGGCGATGCATACGGCGCCGGTTTCGAATACGTCGATCGCGACGTTGTCCGAAAACACAATAATCTCAGCCGTTATGTGCGCCATCCGAGGCACCGGATCCGCCCAGGCAGCTACACCGACGATACCCAGATGAGCATCGCCATCGCCGAAGTCATCGTCGCCGACGCGGCATGGACACCCCTCACTCTTGCGAGCAAGTTTGTCGAAGTGTTCAAGCGCGATCCGCGTGAGGGCTACGCCGGCGGTTTCTACGAGTTCCTGCATCATGTACAAAGCGGTGAGCAATTCCTGGCCGAGATAATGCCTACCAGCGATAAGAGCGGTGCCGCCATGCGCGCCGCCCCCATCGGCGTCTTCCCCACAATAGCTGAAGTCATCGAGCGCACAACCATCCAGGCAGCCATCACCCACAATACGCCCGAAGGCATCACCGCAGCCGTAGCCGCCGCACTCATGTCCCACTACTTCCTCTACCACCTCGGTCCCAAGCGCGAGCTAGCGCAGTTCCTCGAACAGCATGTCCCCGGCGAATGGTCGCAACCCTGGCAGGGCAAAGTCAAGAGTAAAGGATGGATGAGCGTCCGCGCCGCGGTAACTGCCGTAACCCAGTACGATACGATGAGTGCGCTCCTCTCCGGTTGCATCGCCTTCACCGGCGACGTAGACACCGTAGCAGCCATCGCGCTCGCAGCCGCTTCGCGCTGTAACGAAGTCACGCAAGATCTACCAGAGACCTTGGTCTATCAACTGGAAAACGGCCCTTACGGCCGCGAGTACCTCCAGAGCCTTGATGCGAGGCTGCTTAGCGCGCCGAGCTAGAGCGTGAGCGCTCGATACCTGCACGAAGATATAGGAACGGACCTACGACTATCATCGCAGATGTGATAGGCTGCAGACAACGCTCAATTCACAACCACCGACAATAGGGGTAACATCGTATGGCGCGCATCTCACTCATGATCGAGGGACAGAACGGCCTGACCTGGGCACACTGGAAGCGACTGGTAAGCGCTGCCGAAGAGTTGGGCTTCGCTGGCCTCTTCCGCTCAGACCACTTCACCAACGCCCGACCGCCCGACAAAGACTCCCTTGAGACGATCGTCTCACTCACCTACGCCGCCGATAACTCCCAGCGCATCCACTTCGGCCCACTGGTCGCTCCCCTCTCATTCCGCCATCCCGCCCTCCTCGCCCGTCAAGCCGCCGCGCTAGACGACCTCAGCGGCGGCCGTATGATCCTCGGCCTCGGCGCTGGCTGGCAAGAACGCGAGCATACCGTCTTCGGCCTCGACCTCGGCGACATACCAACCCGCATGGCACGATTCGAAGAGGGCTTGGAGGTCATCACACGCCTCTTGCGTAGCGACGAGCCGGTGACCTTCGAGGGGCGCTTCTATCGCCTGCAAGGCGCCATCCTCCTGCCACGTCCCCAGCGCCCCGGCGGCCCGCCGATCCTCATCGGTGGCAACGGTCCCAAGCGCACATTACCCCTCGTCGCTCGCTATGCCAACGTCTGGAATGCCGTCGCGCTCTCACCCGAAGCGTTCCGCGAATCGTCATCCACCCTTGACCATCTGCTGCTGGAGGCAGGCCGCAAACCTGAAGATGTCGCACGCACCCTCATGCTCGGTTCATTCTTCGGCCGCGACGAACACGCGCTTGATCGCAAGCTAAGCTGGCGTCACGACGACCCTGAGCTAGCAGGCAAGCCTCTCGACGAAGTCGTCCAGCTAGTGCATACCACCCGGCAGGCTCTCGTCGGCACGCCCGATCAGGTCATCGCGCAGCTCCGCTCATACATCGCCGCCGGTGCCCAGGAGATCATGGTCCAATGGCTCGACCTCGACGACATGGACGGCCTGCGCGCCTTCGCCACCAGCGTCCCGCCACACGTATAAGCAGCCGGAGCATCACCACGATCGCTCCACGTGCAAACAATCGGCAGCAAGTACGCATCCAAGTATGCATCAAAAAGAAAGGCGCCCTTCCCCATCACAGAGAAGGGCGCCAAGCTACGTGGGGACTCGACTACCCCTGGCTCGCCACCATGCCCGTCGTATCCTGCTCGCGCTGATCGTGCTCCTGCGACGCTGCCGGTCGCGCTGCCGGGCGCAGCGCCTGCGGACCCTCCAGCGCCACCGTCAGCACTTCACGCGCGTCATCCACCGGCACGAACATCATCTCATCTCGTAGCTCTTTGGGCAGATCTTCGAGATCAGGCTCATTGCGCTTGGGAATGATGACCGTGCGAATACCGGCGCGGTGTGCCGCCAGCGCCTTCTCCTTCAGCCCGCCGATTGGCAGCACCTTACCGCGCAGGCTGATTTCACCGGTCATCGCCACATCCGACCGCACCTTGCGCCCCAACGCCAGCGACACAATCGCCGTCATCATCGTTACACCCGCCGACGGACCATCCTTCGGCTGCGCGCCCGCCGGCACGTGAATGTGAATACTGTTGTCCTCGAAGACGCGCGGGTCAATCCCCAGCAGCGCGGCATTCGACCGCACATACGAGAGCGCAGTCATCGCGGACTCTTTCATCACATCGCCGAGCTGTCCCGTCAACGTGAGCTGCGAATCATGCGAGCGCATCATGGCCGCCTCGACGAAGATGATGTCGCCGCCCACCGGCGTCCACACCAGTCCCGTCACCACGCCCGGCCGGTCGATGCGCTCTGCGGCCTCCAAAAAGTAGCGCGGGCGGCCCAGTAGCTCGCGTACCAGCTCCGGCGTCACCTCGACCTTACCGGTGCTCCTGCCCTCGGCGATATCCTTTGCCACCTTCCGGCAAATCGTGCCAATCTCGCGCTCCAGGTTGCGCACGCCCGCCTCTCGCGTGTAATCGCGGATCACGCGCAGCACTGCTTCATCGGTGATGCTGATCTCGTCAGGTGTCAGCCCATTTGCCACAATCTGCTTCTTCAGCAGATAGCGACGCGCGATGTGCAGCTTCTCCTCTTCGGTGTAGCCCGCCAGTTCCAGAATCTCCATGCGGTCGCGCAGTGGCGCCGGAATCGGATCGAGTGCGTTCGCCGTCGCGATGAACATCACCTTCGACAGATCGAACGGCACATCCAGGTAGTTGTCGCGGAACGCATGGTTCTGCTCCGGATCGAGCACCTCCAATAGCGCCGACGTCGGGTCGCCGCGCCAGTCTGAGGCTACCTTATCCACCTCATCCAGCATGAACACCGGATCATTCGCGCCAACCCGCCGCAACGATTGTATGATGCGCCCTGGCAGCGCGCCGATATATGTACGCCGATGACCCCGGATCTCCGCCTCATCATGGATGCCACCCAGTGACATACGCACAAACTGACGACCCAGTGCCCGGGCGATGGAGTGCCCCAGCGACGTCTTACCGACTCCCGGCGGCCCGACGAAGCACAAGATCGGCTCGCGGCTCACCGGCTCATTCGTACCTTCC
>DASVOW010000246.1:0-2500 GCA_036383155.1 Ktedonobacterales bacterium | reverse complement strand
CCCCGCTCTTCGCGTGGCCGATGCACACGCAAAGAGTCCGGCGGGCACGTACATGTACGAGTTCGCCTGGCGCACACCCCAGTTCAACGGACGGCTTGGCGCGTGCCATGCGCTTGAGATTCCCTTCGTCTTCGACACGCTGGGCAAGGAGACTGCGGCACTCTGGGGAAACGACCCTCCGCAACAGCTCGCCGATACGATGCACGCCGCATGGGTAGCCTTCGCGAAAACGGGAGAACCCGGCTGGCCGAAGTACGATCCGCAGCGGAGGGAAACCATGCGCTTCGACACTACGTCAGCGGTCGTAGACGATCCGCGATCGGCGGAGCGGGCACTGTGGGAGAGGCAGCGCTAGCTTTCGCATCGCTCGATGCTCGATCAAGGCAGTGAAGAGGAGGCTGGATCACTTGCGGCTTCCTCTGAGGCATGATTCACGCTGCATACCAGCCGATAAATGGGTTATCCTCTTCCCCTCGTGGCTCGCCATCTGCGTTAGCGAGCCACGAGGGGATTTTTGTGATAGGTTGTATGCGGTGGCATCTCGTAGGCCGCTGAAGGGAGAGAAATGAGACATGCTACGCTTGTTGCTGCGTTGGGTGTTGAGCGCGGTCGTCTTCGTGCTCATCGCCTCCATCGTACCGGGTATCCATGTGACATGGGGCGCGGCGTTTGTGGCGGCTATCATCGCCGGGCTGCTCAATATGCTGGTGCGGCCGATTCTGGTGCTGCTCACGCTACCAGTTACCCTCCTGACGCTGGGGCTGTTCTTGTTCGTCGTCAATGCGGCGATTTTTGGGCTGACGGCGTTGCTCGTTCCTGGCTTTAAGGTAGATGGCTTTTGGGCGGCTCTGATCGGCGCGGTGCTGTATTGGCTGCTCAACATGGTCATCAACAATCTGTTCGAGCGGCGCAAGGAACAACCAGCCGCTTAGGGCAGGTCGTCTGGTCCCCAGAGGGTGATGGTCCCGAGCGGAGCGCTTACGAGCAGCAGGTGCGAGCCGTTGGGCGACCAGCGCAGGATTGTAGTGGTGCTCAACGAGTCGCCGATATTGGCTAGCGGCAGCAGCGAGGCAATCTTCTGGCCGGAGGTGGTGTCATACAGGGCGACAGAGATGCCCATGGGGCCAGTCGGCGCGAGGCTGTATGCGGCCAGTATACGCGCGTCGGGTCGCCAGGCGAGGGCGACCTGGCGCGCGTTCGGATCGCTGGAGTCGCGGGGTATCGCTCGCGTCAGTTGCTGGAGCGCGGGGTCGCGCATTCCCAGGAGGGGGATGCCATCGAGTTGCTGGGCGGCGAATGTGCGCTGGTCTGCCGGGGAGAGCGAGCCAGCGCCAAGACGCGCCGCCAGCCCGACAGTGTCGATGAGGTAATGGCTGTCCGGAGACCAGGCGGTGAATGATGTGTTCCAGGTGAGGATGTTCGACGAGCGGGCCGGTACTTCTACCACCCCAGGCTGCCAGATGCTCATTCGCGCCCCTCCGTCGGGGTTACCGATGCTGCCGCCTGAGGACGACGCAGGGGCAGCATCACTCCTCAGGGGCGTATCAGCGGCGAATGTGCCGCCCGCCCAGTGGTAGGCCAGCGCAGGCGGGCGGGTGGCATCCCAGACGAATGCAGGCGAGGAGGAATACGACGGAATCGCCGGCGCTGCAAGCGCTCGACCGCGCGCCAGATCCCATTCAGTGGAAAGCGGCGCAGTGAGCTGTTGGGGCCGCAGCAGGATCTGCGAAAGCGCGCCGTTCGTCTGCACGATGATCACGCCATCGTAGCGGAGCAGCACTGACGGTGTATCTTGCGAGAGGGCGTAGACGGAGAAGATGAGCGCCAACCGCTGGCCGTCGGGCGACCAGATGATGTGCTGATAGTAGATGATCGGCGCTTTCGCCCCACTTGCCTGGTTTGCCTGTGTGGCGGCACGTGCACTGACGTTTGGCTGAGGGGGTGGCAAGGCGCCAAGCGTGGAACCGGCCAGAGCGCGCAGGATGTCACCATCGGGCAGGAACCAGGTGTTCGCCTGTCTGGTCGATGTGTCGAAGATGGCAGCGATGCTCGGGACGTAGTCACTGGCGACACAGCCACCCTGGTAGCCGACCAGCGCGATGCGTGTGCTGTCTGGGGACCAAGTGGCGTCGGTATAGCAGGTGGTGCCTGTCGCGGAGGCATCGAGCGCTTGAGCGGCCTGGCGCGCGGAGCGTACGGACTGCTGCCCAAACGGGCCAATGTGGAAGACGCTGAACAGCATGACTCCTACCGCCAGCAGCGCCGCTACCGCGCCGCTCACGCGCCAGAGCCGCTGACGCCGCGAGAGTCTGTGGCTGATGTTCAACGGGCGCGGCGTTGCCGAGTGCGCCGGGCGTAGATCGCTGACCTCGGCCTCGAAGTCATGTTCGTCAGGCGCTTGATGATCTGCCGCCGCGGCAGTGTCGTCAGGGTGAGACGTGCCGGATGCACTCATAGATGCCCTCACATGACCCGCTCATAGCATCCGCGTCGTTGATTC
>DASVOW010000245.1:0-2300 GCA_036383155.1 Ktedonobacterales bacterium | reverse complement strand
GTCGTAATCCTCGAAGGTGAAGCTATCGACGCTCAGCATCAATAAGCCGTACTTCGGGTTCAGCGAGAGGGAGAACGCCAGATCAGCGCACGCTACGGCAAACTCTACCTCGTCGTCGCCGTTCTCCACATAGCGGCGTAGTGTGCTGCGTGCCTCAGTGGAGACACCCTGCGTGGAAGCCGTGAATGATGCTGTGGCTGGCGCATGTGTGCGCACGTCGATGCTCCAGCCGCACCGGTTCAGCATGGCAAACATGCTCTCGATGGTAGCTGTGTTGTACGCCTGATCACGCTTCCGCAGGTAGAAGAAGTGCCAGATGTTGTACCGCATTGCGTCCCGCCTCTCTTTCACACTGCTACACCATATCTAGCTGTCGCTTCTTTGCGGTGGGGCGCATTGCGGAAACGGTGTGCTCCTTTTGGTCCCTTATCCCCCAAATGTCCCTCATGACATGTCGCCTTGTCCCACTTTAGCTCACGAGCCCGCCTCCTGCGAGGCTGCTACGGCCGCATTAGGACACCTCCAGAGAGCCCATTAGTTGGCACTTTTCAACAGAGTGTGGATGAAAAGGCCGGTTGTCCACCGTTTATCCACTGCCTGGGGATAAAGTCGTGGATAAAAGGGTTACTTCCCATAAGTGGGGACCGTATACTAGCAATGTGGGGCAAAGTGGGGAAAAGTGGTGACACGGCACAGCCCCTGCGACAGTAGTGACATCTGTGGAGTGCGGCGCATGTTTCTCGGTGAGTATCTGCATAGTGTAGACGCCAAAGGCCGGCTTGCCGTCCCGGCGCGCTTCCGCTCGAAGATCGAGCGGGGAGCGGTGCTGACGCGCGGGGTGGATGCCTGCCTCTATGTCTACCCGATGGAGGTTTGGGAGCAGAAAGCGCGCGAGCTTGACGCCGCCATCGTTGATCCGCGCCAGCGCCGTCTCGTTGAGCGCCGTTTCTTCGGGATGGCACTCGAGGTCGAGCTCGATGCCCAGGGGCGCATCGTGATCCCCACCAAGTTCCGCCAGTATGCGGGGCTGAACGGCGAAGCCATGATCATCGGCACTCGTGACCGCTTCGAGGTTTGGAGCACCGAGCGCTGGGATGCCTATGCCGACGAGATGGCCGCGGAAGACCTCAGTGGTCTACCGCTACCATTCTAGCCCGAGTCTTCAAAACCGCAGGTGATACATACGTCACGACATCAGCACCTGAACAAATCGAAGAAAGACAATGCAGGCGCAGCGGCAAACGATGGCATGCGCAGCGATGCCACCGCGCCGGATCCAACCAACACGGTTCACGTTACCGTGCTGCCGGAGGAGACCGTCGCGCGGCTCGCATCCCACGCGGGAGGCCGCTACATCGATGGCACCCTCGGTGGCGCGGGCCACACGGCGCTCATCCTGGAGCGCTCGCAGCCGGACGGACGTGTGCTTGGCATCGACGCCGATCCCGCCGCACTACGCCGCGCTGCCGAACGTCTCCCCACCGAGGTCACTTCCGGTCGCCTGATCCTGCGCCAGGGCAACTTCGCGCAGATGGCCGCGCTGGCTGGCGAGGCGGGCATCCTTCCGGTGGATGGCGTAGTGCTCGACTTGGGCCTCTCGTCAGACCAGCTTGCCGACCGCGAGCGCGGCTTTAGCTTCGCCGCCGATGCGCCGCTCGATATGCGTTTCGATCCGACGAACGGGCAGCCAGCATCCGACCTGGTGAACGAGCTGGACGAGACGGAGCTGGCGGACCTGCTCTGGCGCTACGGCGAGGAACGGCGCTCGCGGGCGATAGCCCGACGCATCGTTGACGCGCGTAGACGGGTGCCCATCGAGCGCACTGGTGAGTTGGCGCAGATCGTCGCCTCGGTCGTCCATGGGCGGCCCGGGGGCATCCATCCGGCCACACGCACCTTCCAGGCGCTGCGCATCGCCGTCAACGACGAGCTTGGCAGTCTGGAAACGGCATTGACCGCAGCGCTTGACGTGCTGGCGCCGGGTGGGCGCATCGCCGTCATCAGCTTTCATTCGCTGGAGGATCGCATCGTCAAGCATTTCTTCCAGGCAGATGAGCGCGGCTGCATCTGTCCGCCGGAGTTGCCGGCCTGCGTGTGCGGGCGGTCGCCCCGGCTGCGCATTCTGACTCGTCATCCCGTGACCGCGGGCGAAGACGAGCTGACGCGCAATCCGCGCGCACGTAGCGCCAAGCTGCGTGTCGCGGAGCGCATCTAGCCCATCCGGCCCTGCGCCGCTCTCCTTATGTGAGTGTCCGCGAGGGGGCGCTGTGTACCTGAACAATCGAATATGGCGAAGAGCA
>DASVOW010000244.1:0-4777 GCA_036383155.1 Ktedonobacterales bacterium | reverse complement strand
GAGGTGCTCGTGGGGCTGATCGACGGCGACCCGAATTCGTATCGCAATGCCGAGCAGGAGTGGCGCCCCACGCTGCCCGCAGCCACGGCGGGAGACTTCACCATCACGGATCTGTTGCGCCTGGCGGGCATCGCGTGATGGTGAATGGATAGTCATGGAGGAAGGGAGATCGGACCCGGCGTGGGCCGAACATTGCAGTCGTTCCCTTTTGGACCCCGGTGGGAGGGCATGCCAGAGGCCGACGGTTGCAACCGCGGCCGGTGCCCGGCAGGCAATTGGCGCTCTGCGCCGCAAAGTCCGCCTGCGCGGACTCGGGAGTGCCAGCGATGTAGCCTATCAAGGGTGATGCCTCACCGGTGTTAAGGTGACGCGATGCACGCTAGCAGATTCAGAGGGACAGGGGCACGACGATGAAAGATCCGCTTATCAAGGGGCATCCGGTTCACGCGATACTCTCCGATCTTCCTGTCGGAACCACCACAGCGGCGGTTGCCTGCGACCTGATGGGGATGGCGACGGGTAGGCGAGAGTGGTACTTCGCCACACAAGCAACGCTTGGGCTGGCAGTGCTGAGCGGAAGCAGCGCGGCGCTGGTAGGGCTGTGGGATTACCTGGCGGTGCCACACGAGCATCCGGCACGCCGCGTGGGGGCGGTGCATGGCTTCGTGAATGCTGGTGTACTGTCGCTGCTGGCGCTCAGCTTCACCGCGCGGCAACGGAGGGCGCGGGCGAAGGCAGGGCCGAGCGTGTTCGCGCACGCGACGACGCTGGGCGCGCTGATGGCACTTGGTGTGTCGGGCTGGCTCGGAGGCGAGATGGTCTTCCGGCTGGGTTGGCGCGTGACGCCGGCTGAGCATGCCGAGCAACTTGAGGAGGATCTGCGCCAGCATGGCGAGGAGGCGCGCATCGCCAAAGCACATGACGCGGTGCAATCGTATGAGGAAGAGCATGCGCTGTTGCCCTAGCGGGTTTGTGGTAGGGTGATGACACGATGTATGCTCGACGGGATGAGCGTATGGGTTGTTCACCTACCAGTGAAGGGACGGCTGACACGATCATGGCGATGCAATGTACACATCTCGACCAGATCCGCGCCGTTACGCCGAGCGCGAATGGCTGCGAGGAGTGTCTGAAGACGGGCGATAGATGGGTCCACCTGCGGCTATGTCTGGAGTGTGGACACGTCGGCTGCTGCGATTCCTCGAAGAATAAGCATGCCACAAAGCACTTCCACGCGACGAATCACCCGGTCGTACAATCTTTCGAGCGAGGCGAAGACTGGCGCTGGTGCTATACAGATGAAGTGTTCGTGTGACACTCCTTATGGCGAGCTTCACGGGGCTTTCCCGTGTGAGGCGGGCCTTTTTTTGCTGGGCACCAGCTCAATAGCTCTTGCTGGCGCCCAGACCCAGATATGTGCGGATATTTCAGTTGACCTCGCATACTGCACCTGATGCAGGTTCGCTCGATCGTTGAGCGCAAACTATTCACCGGTAGAGGTTTATGCAATCCGTTGAGCTGGTGTTGGGCTTGATGGTGATGGTGGTCGCGCTGGTCACCGTCGCCCGCAGGCTCGCTCTCCCCTACCCTGTTTTGCTCGTCGGCGGGGGGCTGGTGCTGGGATTCGTCCCTGGCCTGCCCAGCGTCGCGCTGCAGCCCGAGCTCGTGTTTTTGCTCTTCCTGCCGCCGCTGATCTACCGCGACGCCCTCACCGCTTCTTTCCACGATCTGCGCTCGAATCTGCGCGCCATTTGGCTACTGGCGGTCGGGCTGGTGCTGGTGACGGCCGCCGTCGTGGCAGTGGTGGCGCACGCAGTTATTCCACAGATCTCCTTGGCGCAGGGGTTCGTATTGGGAGCGATCATCGCGCCGACCGAGGTAGTGCCCGCGATGGTGATCCTCGAACGCCTGGGCGTTCCGCGCCGCGTCAGCACAGTAGTGGAGGGCGAGGGACTCATCAACGACGCGACTGCTATCGTGGTGTATGGTGTGGCGGTAACAGCCGTACTCACAGGCACCTTTTCGATGTGGCAGGCAGGGCTGCGCTTCGTCTTCGTGAGCATCGGCGGCATCATCGTCGGGCTGGCCGCCGGATGGTGCGTCGGCCAGGTGCGGCGCAGACTCTCCGACCCACCGGTGGAGAACACTATCTCGCTGCTCTCGCCTTTCGCCGCATATATTCCCGCAGCGGCGCTCGGCGTCTCCGGCGTGCTGGCGGTGGTGACGATAGGACTCTACCTGGGGAGACTGGGGCCGCGCTATGTCTCCGCGCAGACGCGACTCCAGGCGGGCGCGATGTGGGATATCGTCGTCTTCCTGCTGAACGGGCTGATCTTTATCTTAATCGGCCTGCAGCTTCGTAGCGTCATGGGCGGACTCAGCGCATTCGGCATGACGAGACTGATCTGGTATGGTGTGCTGATCAGCCTGACGGTGATGCTCGTGCGGCTCGTATGGGTGTTCGCCACGACGTATGTACCAAAGGCACTGAGCGAGCGCGAGCGGGTGCACAGTCCGTACCGAGCGTGGCGGCATGTCTTCGTCGTTGGGTGGACGGGCATGCGCGGCATTGTCTCGCTGGCGGTGGCGCTGTCTCTGCCCGAAACGTTTCCTCAGCGCCAGTTGTTGCTGTTCCTGACGTTCTGCGTAATTTTCGCGACGCTCGTGGTGCAAGGGCTGAGCCTGCCGGTGGTGATCAAGGGTCTGGGCGTTGCGGACGACGGCATTGCCGAGCGCGAGGAGAATAAGGCTCGGTTCAAAGCATCAATGGCGGCATTGGCGCGGCTGGACGCTCTGGCGTCGCAGGATAACGCGCCGCAGGATTTGATCGAACACCTGCGCGCGCACTATCAGGAGAAGTCGCAACGCTTTGGTGCGCGGTATCATGGGACGGCGAACGAGCAGGACGAGGCACAGGCGGAGCGCTCGCAGCGGATTGAGCGGGAGTTGATCGCGATCGAGCGCGACACGCTGATCGATCTGCGCAACCGCGGGGTGATCAACGATGAGGTGATGCGCAGGGTGCAGCTTGACCTCGACCTGGAGGTGGTGCGGCTTCGGGCGTAAAGCGCATCGACCATCACCGCTCCCTGATCTGGGAGACGCGCGGCAACAGTGGCAGCGATGGGAGAGGGTAGCTTCGCCAGTTAGCTGGTGAATACGGTGTAACGTATAGGGCTAGGAGAGAATCAATGGCGAATGACCTGTCGGGGGGATGGATCGACGTGTCGGTGTCGTTGCACTCGGGGATGGTGCACTGGCCGGATAATCCGCCGGTGCAGATCGAGCGCGTGATGAGCTTCGATCGCGGCGACGCGGCGAATGTCTCGAAGATCTCAATGGGCTCACACACGGGTACGCATATGGATGCGCCGATCCACTTCGTGCCGGATGGTGAGGGTATCAATATGCTGCCGCTCGACGCGGCCATGGGTGCGGCGCGGGTGATCGCTAGCACCGATGCGGTGTCGATCAAGCGAGCCGAGCTGGAGCCATACGACATCCAGCGGGGCGAGCGCATTCTCTTCAAGACGCGCAACTCGAATCGCGTGTGGAATACGGATAATTTTGTCGAGGACTTCGTGTACATCTCGGCGGACGCGGCGGAGTATCTGGCGGAGCGGGGCGCGCGCACGGTGGGCGTCGATTATCTCTCGGTGGGCGGCTACAAGCAGGATGGGATAGAGACGCACTACGCGCTGCTCGGCGCGGGCATCTGGATCATCGAGGGGCTCAACCTCGCGTCCGTCGAGCCGGGCAATTACGAGTTGGTGTGTCTGCCGCTGAAGATCGTCGATGGGGATGGCGCACCAGCACGCGCGATCGTGCGGCCCATTGGGAAGTGAGCGATCTCTCACACATACCATATGGGCAGGAGTATGGTCCAGAGGGCGATCATGGCGGCGAGCAGTCCGGTGAGCGTGGCAATGAGGAGACGGAGCGAAGGGGAGCCGGTCTGCTCGCTACCGGGATAGATGGTTGGGCGCGCGGCGCGGAGATAGAGCGTGCCCGCGGCGGCCCAGAGCAGGAGTGTTCCCAGGGGGCGGAGCAGCATGAGCAGCGGGCGCAGCGGGTGGCCGCCGACGTAGGGGCCGAGGTGGGGGGCGGAGACGCCGTCGTAGCCAAAGGGCAGGAGATTCATGGTGAGGAGGTAGCCGAACAGCACGGCGGCGAGCAGGTAGAGGGCGGGATTGATGCGTCCAGTGGAGTTGTGCGTACCGCCAGCGAGGTCACGGAGCGCGTAGCCAACGCAGATGATGAAGGCGGGCAGCAGCCACGCGTCGTGGTGCATCCAGGTGACGGGGGAGACGAGCACCATGGTGACAAGCGCCCAGGAGTAGGCGAGAACATCTGCAGCGCCAGCGGTTAAAACCGCGCCTGAAGGTGGCTGCGCCCCCGCGCGCGGGAGAGGGTAACGGGCGGCGCGGTGGGTGGCGTAGATGGTGGCAGCGAAGGTAGCGGCAACGGCGGCGATGAGGACGTAGCCGAGCAGGGTGGTGGCTGTGCCGGGGGTCGCGCCAGCCTCAAGGGCGAGCCAGCGCGGCACCCAGGCGAGCGATTGATTTTGATAGAGGGCGGTGTCGGTGGCGGCGACGGCGGGGAGGTCGCGCATGATGGCTAACCCGGAGCCGCCGGTGGCGACGAGGATCAGCAGGGCGAGCGCACCGCTGGCGATGAGCGCGCCCCAGAGGACGCGGCGCTGCCCGCGGAGCAGGTAGTAGCCGAGGAGCACGACGGGGAAGAGCTTGATGCCTGCGGCGAGTGCGAGCAGCCCACC
>DASVOW010000243.1:0-2425 GCA_036383155.1 Ktedonobacterales bacterium | reverse complement strand
GGGCGAGAGGGCGCGACTGCGGTGGGCCCGCACGAGGTCATCCGAGATGATGGCGCGGATGTCGTCGTCGGAGAGCTGCTCGATCTTGTTGATCTCGTGCGAGGTGCGGAAGCCGTCGAAGAAGTGCAGGAATGGCACGCGGGCTTGCAGGGTGGCAGCGTGTGCGATGAGGGCGAGGTCTTGCGCCTCTTGTACGGAGCTTGAGGCGAGCAGGGCGAAGCCGGTGGGGCGCGTGGCCATGACGTCGGCGTGGTCGCCGAAGATCGAGAGCGCCTGAGCGGCCAGGGAGCGCGCCGCCACGTGGAAGACGGTCGCCGTAAGCTCACCGGCGATCTTGTACATATTGGGGATCATCAAGAGCAGGCCCTGCGAGGCGGTGAAGGTGGTCGCCAGCGCTCCGGCTTGCAGGGCGCCGTGGAGCGCGCCGGCTGCGCCTCCCTCGGACTGCATCTCGACGACCTGCGGCACCGTGCCCCAGAGATTGGGGCGATCGGTGGCGGACCAGGCATCGGCGAACTCACCCATCGGGGTGGACGGCGTAATAGGATAGATTGCGATCACTTCACTGAGTTTATGCGCGACAGCGGCTACAGCCTCGTTGGCATCTATCGTCACCCACATATGTGTCTGCTCCTACACGCACTTGTGCGGCTGCCTGGGGATGGCATACCGTCAAGCTGGCACGCCTACTGTAACCAGTGTGCAGGAGCGGTGTCACAAAGCGCTCACCAGGCATGTGGCGTCTGTCACAACCGGCACACAATTGTGATGAGGGGAGGGAGCCAGCGAGCCGGCGGTTGAAACCGCGCCTGGAGGCGTTGCACGCCGCGAACCCTGCCTAGGTGGGTTGGGGACAGGTGAAGTCGTCTGTGGAGGCTCATCCTTCACAACAAGCCCTGGGTGCCAGGAGTACGGGCCAGTCGCGTGGCATTCTCATGTGCTACTATAAGAGCCACTAGACAGGCACACAGGACTCCCATCTCCCGTGGGGCAATGGTTGGCCCCATGGTAGTTGCATGCGAAGGGGCATGGGTCATGCGAGTCGGCGTTGGCTTACCCTCCACTATTCCTGGCTGCCGGGGCGATCTGCTCATCGAGTGGGCACGGCGCGCGGAAGCAGGACCATTCTCCAGTGTGGCCGTGCTGGACCGCGTGGCCTATGATGCATACGATCCTTTTGTGGCGTTGTCCGCCGCGGCGGCCGTTACCTCGCGCATTCGCCTTGCCACCAATATCGTCATCGGCCCCATCCGCAATACGACGCTCCTCGCGCGGTCTGCCGCCTCGCTGCACGCGCTCTCGAATGGACGGCTCACACTTGGCCTTGCCGTCGGCGCGCGGCAGGAGGATTACGACGCGGTGGGGGCGCACTACGCCAGCCGTGGGCGGCGCTTTGTCGAGCAGCTAAGCGATCTGCGCGACGTGTGGGAGGAGGAGCGCATCGGGCCGCACGCCGGTAACAACGGCATGCCGGAGCTGTTGATCGGCGGGACGTCGGATGTGGTGTATGGACGCGTCGCGCGCTACGCAGATGGCTATATGCATGGTGGTGGGCCACCACGCGCTTTTGCGCGGGCGGCGGACAAGGCGCGAGCGGCATGGCTCGACCTGGGACGGACCGGTATGCCGATGCTGTGGGGGCAGGGCTATGTTGCCCTTGGCGGCGACGAGGTAGCGGAGACGGGCGCACGCTATCTGCGCGAGTATTACGCCTTCACCGGCCCGTTTGTGGAGAAGATCGTCGAGGGGCTACTGACGACGCCGCAGGCGGTTGCGCAGTTCTTGCGCGGGTATGCCGATGCGGGCTGCGACGAGGTGGCGCTCTTCCCGACGGCGGCAAGCCAGGATCAGATCGACCGGCTGGCCGATGTGGTGCGCGGATTGAGGACGATCGAGACGCCGCGCACTACTGCGACAGAGACGGGCCCAGGGGGTCAAGCATGAACGAGGCCCTGGCCTACGCAAGCTCACCCGACGAGTCCTTCGCCATGTGGCAGACGAAAGGTACAGGGCGCGTGTGAGAATCAGCATTCTCGGCGGCGGCCCAGCCGGGCTCTACTGTGGACTGCTGCTCAAGAAGTCTCATCCGGCACATGAGGTGCGCATCATCGAGCGCAACGCGCCCGACGCCACCTATGGCTGGGGCGTGGTGTTCTCCGATCGGACGCTGGCAGCCTTCCAGGAGGCGGACTACACATCCTACAAGGCTATCACCAGCCGCTTTGTGCTGTGGGAGGCGATAGACACGTACTATCGCGGGGAGTTGATCCGCTGCGGGGGCCATGTCTTCGCCGGGCTGGCGCGGAAAACGCTGCTCGGCATCTTGCAGGAACGCTGCCGCGAATTAGGTGTCGCACTGGAGTTCTCCACGGAGGTGGCGAGCCTCGACGCGCTGGGCGCGGCAGACCTGATCATCGCGGCGGAT
>DASVOW010000242.1:0-1901 GCA_036383155.1 Ktedonobacterales bacterium | reverse complement strand
GCCATCGGCCGCCACTTCGACCTCGAGCGCCTAGCGCGTCCCATGGTGCGCCCTGCTACTGGAATCGTCGCCTGGCTTTACTACCTGCGTCCCACCCAGGCATTCGCCCAGCAAGCGAAACAACGTTTCCAGCGGCAGGGCATCTGGGGTGTCTTTCTTGGTCGGCTGATCCCCATCGTACGCAGCTTCATCAGCTACCCCGCTGGTGCCGCGCGCATGCCTTTCCTGCCCTTTCTCATCGCGACAACGGCCGGCTCTTTCCTCTGGATCGCCTTCTGGACATTGCTAGGCGCCGGCCTTGGACGTTCATATCAACAAGCCGAGGCGCGCTGGGGTACAGTGAGCTGGCTCATCCTCGCCGGACTCATAGCCGCCATTGGTGTCGTCTGGCTCTGCAATCATCGCCGCGCACGCTCAGCCGAAACGCTCCGCGAATCCAGCCACCACGACGGCGAACACGGAGCGCGCCACCACATCACCTCCCACACGCCACCCAGCCCACGGCATATAGCAAAGAGAGGCACACTGTGACAGCCGCGGACCTTGCCCGCATCATCCAGATCATCCTCGCGCCAGCCGTCATGATCACAAGCTGCGCGCTCATCGTCGGTGGCGTCCTCTCTCAGCACGCCGCCATCAACAACCGTCTGCGCGCCCTTGCCCGCGAGCGGCTCGATCTGCTCACCGCCCCTGACGGCACGCTAAACCTCTCCCAAACCCGTGCACATCCCGCCCATGCCGAGCGCCTCCGCGAGATCGATGAAGAGATTCCTCTGCTCATGCGCCGCCATGTGCTCGTACGCAACGCGGCCCTTGCGCTCTACAGTGCCATCGCCATCCTCGTCATCAGCATGTTCGTCATCGCCAGCGCCATCCTGGAGAGCGGCCCGGTCCTGCGCGCCATTGCGCTCGTCGTCTTCCTGCTTGGCACCGCCAGCACGCTCCTCGGCGTCATACTGATGGCATACGAGCTACGCCTCTCTCATGACGCCATACACTATGAGGTTCAGCGCGTGCTCGACCTCGGCGCCTGACGGCAACTCTGATGCGCCGCCCCGGACACACCGATAAGCATCAGAGCAGCCGCCACCACAAAAGCGCTATTTATGCGGTCAGCCATCCCCACAACGCAGAGCATAGACATATCCCGCAAGCCCACTCATACAGGACCGCCACACTCAACCAAACCCAGAGCCGCCGCCTCCACCGCCTCCACCGCCCATACCGCCTCCGCCCATACCGCCTCCGCCCATACCGCCACCAAAGCCGCCACCGCCATCCCAGGGACCCCTACCGCCATACCACGGTCCCCACGGACCGCCCCAACCACCCCACGGCCTGCGAATACCCATATAGCCGCCGCGCGGCCCATAACCAACGCGATTGCGCACGCCGCTGAGGATGACCAGCAAGATGAAGGCGGGAATCAGAAAGAAACCGCAGACAGATCCCAATCCCGCTAAAAACGACACACCGGATCCGTCCGGCCGAGTAGTCGGCTGAGTGTAGGACGGGGGATAGTCCGTCTGTGTGCCCAATGATGTCGGCGGCGCTGGCGGAGTATCTGTCGTCTGCCACGGCTGCCGCTGCACTGACGCCATGATCTCGCTACGAGGGAAAGCCACCATCACCTCAAATGGGTTGCTCGCCGCCACATGCTGTACGCTCGCCTGCACAGCGCTTGCATTCACCGTCTTGATCACCGGCTGTGTCTCCGAGTCGGTCGCCTTCACATCCAGATCGCTCGCCTTCGTGGCTGCTGGCAACGTCACCGTCACCGTGCTCTCATCAACCGCAAAACTCTCCTGGCTGCCTGGATCGAGGAAGTGCCAATCCAGCCAGGCCCGGCTCGTCCCGATGCCCAGCGCGCCATGAATCGTATAGGGGATATCGAAGCTGCG
>DASVOW010000241.1:0-2607 GCA_036383155.1 Ktedonobacterales bacterium | reverse complement strand
ACGCTCTGCCAGAAGGCCGGCGCGCTGGTGGACAACGCATTCTTTCTCAATGGCGTCCAGCAAGGCTCCTGGCTGATGAAGGCCAAGAGCGGCTGGGATGCCGCCTCGCTCTACGGTCAGGAGATCCCCTCCGGCAGTAGCTCGCCCTTCCTGGCGGTCTTGCCGGTGCTGGAGCAGGCGACGCTCTCTGCACTACAAGATAAGCTGGGCGGCCTGAGCGCCAACAGCTTCGCCGCCCAAGACCTCACCCCACAGAGCCACAACATCGTTGCGCACAACACAGCACCCATGCCTCTGCCGCCGACCGTCGCCTCCTACGACTTCTACGGCGACGATCAGCTTGGCCTCGGCACCAGCATGATGGGCTACAAGTTGCCACCCGCCCAGGTGCTCCCGCTGGGTGATCTCGTACTGCTGGCACAGGACGACGCCCCCGCTGCCCTCCCGCCATGGGGTGGTGCCGCCCTCTGCGGCGGCTGCGGCACACCGATCTCAGGCTATCGCGAGGGTGGCACCCTGGCCAACGGCCAGCCGCAATATCACGCCTGGGCGCTCATCGACCGCCACGACATCTACATGGATTCGCTTGTCCCTATCCTGACAATACCTTCCGCCAAATCGGGATTCAGCGACATGCTAGCCTCACCTGTCACGCACCTCAACATCACGCAGCCCATCGCGCAAGCGCCTGGCTCATCCCTCACTGTCAGAGACATCACCGGGCGTGTAGGAGCACCGACCACCGATATGGCAAGTGAGATCATCGCCATCATGATGCAAAACGACGGCATCGTCTGAGGCGCGACGAAAGGGACTAACCATCATGTCAACACGACGATCACCTCGTCATCGCAATGCGCGCTTATCACGCCGTCTCAACCAGCAAAGCAGCATACTCTCAGCAATGCTTCGTATCTCTCTCGGCTCCCGGCGCTTCGCTTGGATAAGCTGGGCAGGGGGAGCGGTGCTAGCGTTGCTCCTCGCGATAGGTCTGTCAGTCATCGGGCAGTCCACCAGCCATCAGGTGGCCGCGGCTGCTCCCGCGCAACAGGCGTGGGCAGGGCGCGCAAATGCGCCTGAGCTCCCCCCTACCCTTCATTTCTTCGATCTGCGGCGCAGCACCGCCTATACCGTCTGGCTGCGCGATACCCCTGAGGGCCGAGCAGGCTCCTTTGTATTCACCTTGCGCGATCACACCCAGCTTAAAGGCATCGCGCCAATCACCCAGGCAGGGGACAATAGCTTCATCCAGGCCAGCAACCAGCAAATTACGACCCGTGCTGTCGTGATCTGCCCAGGGCGCGTAGCGTTAGAGAGCGGCGAGCAGCCCGCGAATATCACCTTGCGAGCGCGCATCGACCCATCTGGCCTGGTCGCCTATGCTCAGGTCTCATATGCAAGCTGCGTCTCCAGACAGGGTGGCGAGGGAATAATGGAGTCGGGATGTACGCTAACCGCATGTAATGACGTGCTGGCACAGGTAGGTCCCGCTGTACAGCAATACTACTCGTCGGTGGTTGCGGCGTCAGCCGACCGCAGTCGGGATGCGTGGAACAAGGTCTACGCGCAGGTCTCGCAGACGACTCGCGGTCAATACAGCCCCGAGCAGTTCGCCACCCAGCTCAACAAACAGATAGAGTCTGTCGGCCAGATCACAGCCGTCTCGCCCATGACCGGCCCACCAATCCTGCAATATGACACTGCCGGCCAGGGGTTCTTCGCCGTGAAGCAGCAGATCACATACAATCACAATGGCACGACCACCACCCGTGATAGCACGTCCTACTACCTGATGGAAGGCGGTCAGTGGGTCTACTGGTTCTCAGCATAACCGCCCGATGAAAGCGCCCGGCGCACTCCATCTGCCGTCTACCCATCCGTCCGGGCAGGTATGCCACGCCTGGGCCGATGGGTAGTCCGCACCTGTAGGAACGTCCGGTGCGACTTTCCTCACCCCCGTGGTAGACCTTTCTATGATGAGATCATGCGACGCATACGAGACGGAGGCGCAAACGTCATGGAAAGCTTCTACTGGCTGATCGAGGGCGTATTGGCAGGGTGTGGTCGTCCCGGCGGGCCAGATAGACGTGGGCACAAATTGTGGAGTGGAGGCGGCAGCATACCCGGCCCGGACGACCAGGAGCAGCAGCGCATCCGCCACGCGCTCGACAACGATCTGGCCTGGCTCGCCTCACATGGCATCGCCGCTATACTCTCGCTCACCGAAACACCGCTGGCAACGGACACCATCGAACAATATGGCATGGAAGCGCTGCATCTGCCCATTGACGATCTCACAGCGCCCACGCCGGAGCAGCTTGATCTCGCCCTGGCATTCATTGACAGACAGCGTGCGCAAGGGCGCAAGGTCGCTGTGCATTGCCTGATGGGGCAAGGGCGTACCGGCACTGTGCTCGCCGCCTATCTTGTGCGCGGTGGAGCGACAGCGGAAGCAGCCCTACGCGAGTTACGCGCGGTGTGCCCCGGTGCGGTGGGAACCCCAGAGCAAGAGCGTGCGTTGCACGCCTTCGAGCGCCGCCGCGACTGGATCATATGACAGTATCGGCGTGTCACAGTCCGGATCGTCTCTCCCCAACTCACAGAGGC
>DASVOW010000240.1:0-1758 GCA_036383155.1 Ktedonobacterales bacterium | reverse complement strand
TTGCCATCAAAGGTGATCTGGCCGCGCTTGGGGCGCACGAGCCCCATGATGGTCTTCATGGTCGTGGTCTTGCCGGCTGCGTTCGCACCGAGCAGGCAGACGATCTCTCCCTGTCCGACTTCGAGCGACAGGTCATGCAGCACGTGGCTCGGACCATAAAATGTATTGACGCCTTCGAGCTTGAGCATAGAGCCAGACCTCCTAGACCTCCGCCTTGCGCCCCAAATAGGCTTCGATGACCTGCTCGTTCTGCTGAATCTCGGCTGGCAGACCCTCGGCGATCTTCTTGCCGTAGTCCAGCACTGCGATGCGATCAGAGAGGCCCATCGTCACTTGCAACTTGTGCTCGATCAGCAGAATCGTCATGCCCATCTCATCGCGGATGCGTCGGATATAGCGGACGGCTTCGGCTGTCTCCGCGTCATTCATACCAGCCGTCGGTTCATCGAGCAGCAGCAAACGGGGATCGGAGGCCAGTGCGCGAGCGATCTCCACACGGCGCTTCTCTGCATAGGCGAGGTTGACGACTAACTCGTCCTGGCGCGCGACTAGCTCTGGCCCGAAGAACCCAAGAAGTTGCAGCGCCTTCTCGCGGGCCTTCTTCTCCTCTTGCTGAAACCTCGGTAATCGTAGCACCGACGAGACCAAGCCTGAGCGCAGACGCGCATTGCTGCCGACGAGCACATTCTCCAGCACAGTCATGTTATTGAAGAGCCGGATATTCTGAAAGGTGCGGGCGATGCCACGCTTGAGCACGCGATCCGGCGTAAGCCCCACCAGACTGTGGCCATCCAGCCGGATATTACTAGTGTGGCCAAGCGTTATTGGATCGTAAGGAGCTATGTCGCCCCAGTAGCCGCGCCCTGCAAGCATCTTGAAGAAGCTATTCGAGCCGACCCAGAAGCCAAGTATCAGGACGATGATGGCCGTGGCGGTGAAGCCAATGGCCTTCTCCAACCCTACTGCCGGGGCAAAGATGAAGTTGAAGAGCTCCAACACGACAGGAGCGAGCGCCATACCGACCAGTGAATAGAGCAGCCAGAGCGCAAGGAGCGCGGGCCGCTGGCGCGCCAGCGTGGCGAAGCGCGTGCGCAGCCGGGTGAACAACCCTCGTGTCGCATTCGGGCCGTAGAGGCCGGTGATCAGATTGAAGACGGTCGTCTTGCCGGCACCATTTGGCCCAATGATGCTGACAATCTCACCGGGATATACATTCAAGTCAACCCCTTGCACGGCTGACAAGCCGCCGAACGACTTGTCGAGATGCCAGATCTCGAGCAGCGGGTTGAGCTTTGTATCGGATGACGCAGCAGGTGCTGCGGGAACTGCTTGTGTCACGTACTGCCTCCTCTACGCTCTCTAGCTAAGCTCGCCATCCGGATTGCCGACGACTTCTTCTCCTGGCGGCGCATCCAGAGCCTGCGACCCCTCGGGTTCCTGCGACTCGTCGACGTGAAGCTCGCGGCGCCGGCGAGCGCTGGGGATGAGGCCCTCCGGTCGCACAATCATCATGACGATCAACACGAGCCCATACAGCAAATTACGGATCTGCGTCAGGTCGGTGTCGTTGAGAAAGTGCAGTACGCCGTTGGGGTCTTGCACCGCGGAGAGGCTGTGTACGCTTTCGTTGAGGAATGCCAAGATGTTGTTGTTGACGTAGTAGACCACGACCGCTCCAGCGATCACACCTGGAATGCTACCCATGCCGCCGAGCACCACCATCACCAGGACGTAGATCGAGATACTGAAGTCAAATTG
>DASVOW010000239.1:0-2160 GCA_036383155.1 Ktedonobacterales bacterium | reverse complement strand
CGTGGGAATCCTCTATATCTCCCATCATCTCGAGGAGATTTTTGAGGTGTGCGACCGTGTCACGGTGCTACGCGATGGTGCGCGCGTGCTGAACGCGTCTGTCGCTGAGGTCACACAGGAACGCCTCGTTGCCGCAATGGTTGGAGGTACACAGCAGCATCCCACAGAGGTATCGGCTCCGACAGCAGCTGAATCCTACGAACGGCCGAGACTTGAGATCTCCCACCTTCATGTTGCTACTACACTTGGCCCTGTGCATGACGTGAGCTTTACCGTACGCTCCGGTGAGTGTGTCGGCCTGGTAGGATTACAGGGCTCCGGCACCACGACAGTGGCGGACACCGTGGTTGGTCTGGCGGAGCCAGCATCCGGCGTGATTACACTTGACGGTCGGCCACTCCATGCTGGCAGGGTGCATGCAACGCTGCGACGCGGCGTGGCGTACGTCCCTGAAGATCGCCACGCGCGCGGTTTCGTTCCATACCTTGATGTGCGAGAAAATCTTACGCTCTCGATACTCGACCGGCTATCGAGGTGGGGGATCGTTGCCAGGCCCGACGACGAGCGTGTCGCGTCCGACTTGGTGGATCAGTTGGGCATCGTCATCAGTGGTCTTGATCAGCCTGTTGGACAGTTGAGTGGAGGCAATCAGCAAAAGGTGGTTGTTGGGCGGGCGCTAGCTCGGCATCCTGCCGTGCTGGTCGCGGTTACGCCGACTGTCGGCGTCGATGTGGCCGCCAAGGAATCGCTTCTCAACGTGATCGGCGCAGTTCGCGACGCCGGCACCGCAGTGTTGTTGGTCTCCGACGACCTTGAAGACTTGCGCGTCTGCACCCGCCTCCTTGTCATGGTCAAGGGGAGATTGGTCAAGGAGTATCGTCAGCCTCCCTGGGACCACCATCAGGTGATCGCCGCGGTCGAGGGCCTCGAACCCGCCTCTACAGGAGGGGAATGGACATGAGCAAGTCCGCAGTGGAGCCTCCGGTGGAGCGGTCGGAGCAGACGACAGGCAAGGCGCTCCGGCGCCACGGACGGACCATCCTGGCTACCTCAGTGCGCGAGCTTGCCCTGCTCCCCGTGATTATTCTCCTCCTGATCGTTGGTGCCTTCGTCAACCCAGCCTTCTTCACGCCCGATAACTTCGTCAACGTGGCGCAAGATTCCGCGGCTTTGGGAGCAGTCGTCGTGGCCGAGACCCTCATCCTGCTGACTGGCAAGTTCGATCTGTCTCTGCAGGCGACCTACGGCCTGGCGCCAATGGTAGGTGCATGGTTGATCGTGTCCAAGGACGGCCAGGGGCTGGGCACTCAGTGGAACCCCTTAGTTGGGATTGCGGCCGTCCTTCTGGTCGGACTGGCCGTCGGCACGTTCAACGGTTTCCTGGTGATCAAGCTGGGCTTCAACGCCTTTATCTTCACGCTGGCTATGCTGATCTTGTTAGCCGGTCTCCAGGTAGGAATCGTGAGCGGGCGTACCATCTACCACCTGCCCGATGCATACATTTATCTGGGTTCGCAGTATGTCCTTGGCGTGCCCGTCTCCGTGTGGGTCACCGGCGCGATCTTCGCGCTCGCGGCACTTTTCCTGAGGTACCATCGTGTCGGGCGCGCCATCTACGCCATCGGCGGCAACACGGAAGCGGCACGGGCAGCTGGCATCCGCGTGGATCGCATACGTATCGGCGTTTTCATCGTTGCCAGCGTCCTCGCCGCTCTCGCTGGCCTGATGACGGCGGGGCAGGTGGTTGCCGTTACCGCCAGCCAGGGCAGCAACCTCATCTTCTCTGTGTTTGCCGCTGCCGTCATTGGCGGCATCTCTCTTGATGGTGGACGCGGGAGGATGGTTGGCGCCCTCACCGGGGTTATCTTACTGGCGCTGGTCCGAAACATCCTGATCTTGTCACAGATCCAGACGTTCTGGATCGACGCTGCGACCGGGCTTATTATCCTGGTTGCCCTGGCACTGGCTCGTTTGATTGGTGCGGAGCGCGGCTGAGGCGTGACTCGAGGGCAACCCCAGACGGAGAACAGTGCAGATTGGCAATCCTCGCGGTAGGTGCGGCAGCGCAGGAGCCTCCTGCGCCTCGAGAATTGACAGAGGGGCTCCTCCGCTCCCTGCTCACACGCCTATGTGATCGACCTCTTTTGAGAGATTTCGCAC
>DASVOW010000238.1:0-1884 GCA_036383155.1 Ktedonobacterales bacterium | reverse complement strand
ATATCAAGCGACTCACCATTCTGCACCCAGCGCTGCTCGCCAAAGTGCAATCGTATCAGAACGCCCCCGTTCTCAATAGCTGGTTTGAGAGTAGCGTGCCGCGCCTGTATTTCCTCGGCATCTCGTCGCTCCAAAGTCATGGTCCGCTGAACCGCTTTGTGGTAGGCACTGACGCAGCTGCGAGACGTGTAGCCAGTGCTGTTGCCACTTCGGTAGCTCAGCAGCCCACGTATGTTAGCTACAGACGGTCGTGAGATGCGCCTACCCAACCTGAGCCGGGTCAAATCAAAGCAATCGGTTCAGTTGCTGGAGATTTCACCTATGAATGCGCCAGTAAATTCGCCGGCCAGATCCCAACGTGACGGCCGTCCGCGACAAGGAAGCGGTGGCAAGCAGCCCTTGGTCGCGGGCCTGCGCGCAGCAACGCGTTTGGCGCCCTACGATGCCCTAGTGCTCGATGCGGCCTTGCGGCAATCTCTGGTCACCGTACGCTCGCTGGGCCGCCGCGGGCTACACGTTGCTGCGCTGGAATCGGCTGGAATGGCGCCGGCTTTCTCGTCGCGCTGGTGTCGGCAGGTGTTCCATGCGCCCGCGTTTGTGGAGAGCACGCAGCCTTATCTCTGCTATCTAGAGCGACTCCTGGAGCAGACGCCGGCGCGGGTCCTCATCGCCTCGTCAGACGGGGCAGTTGCCCTGCTCCAGGAACACCGTGAGCGTTTGGAACGCAGGACCAGCATCGCCTTGGCGCGCGCACCTGCCCTCGCACTCGCGATCAACAAAGCCCAGACGCTCGACGTGGCCCAGCGTCTGGGCCTCGGAGTTCCCCGCGCCGTCATCATCACAGCGCCTGATGATGTACCCGCAGCGATTGCTGAGATCGGGCTGCCTGCCGTCGTGAAGCCCGTGGAGTCATGGGCGCGCGGCGAGGGACACGCTCTGAGACTGACGGCACGGCTGGTCACAAGTGCGGATGAGACACGTCGTGCTGTGGACAAACTCACCTGCATGGGAAGGCCGGTGCTCTTTCAGCAGTTCCTCAGCGGGCGCTGTGAGGCCGTAAGCTTCCTCTACGCCCGCGGCCATATCTATGCCCGCTTTGCTCAATGGGCCAAGCGTATGGAGCCGCCATTGGGGGGAACGTCAGTCTGGCGCCAGAGTATTGCGCTCCCGTCCGACCTCGACAACCACGCCGAGCGGTTAGTGCGCGAGATCGGGCTGGAGGGCTACTCTGAAGTCGAGTTCCGTCGCGACTCCTCGGGACGTGCCTACTTGATGGAGATCAATCCGCGGCTCTCGGCCTCGGTCGAGGTTGCCGTGCGGGCCGGTGTCGACTTCCCGTACCTGCTCTATCAATGGGCCAGCGGCCAACCTGTAGACGACGTCAAGGGGTATCGGACAGGCGTGTGGATGCGGTATTTCGCGGGCGACTTGCGCACCACGGTGCGAGCCGTGTTGCCGGAGCGTGGCAGGCCAGGTGTGACTCCACCAGTTCGCGCTGTCCGCGACTTCTGTGCGACGTTTTTCACGCCCGCTGGCTACGACTATGTGGATTGGAAAGATCCTCTTCCTGCCTGTGTAGCGACGCTAGGTTACGCGGGCCATTCCATTCGGCAACTCACTCGATTAGGCAAGGAACTCATGAGCAAACCATAGGCATGTGCTGATGCACCTGGGTCTACAGCATTGGTGCAAACGACATCAGAGGTGCACGCTACGACGTTGTCTCTGCGGCGAACCGTGCTCGTTGATACGGATCAGATAGGAAGATAGGAAGATAGGAAGGAAGCACATATGGCAGGGCGAGGTGGGCGAGTGCGGCCGCTGGTGGCGGCCTGCCTCTATTATAGTGGCGTCGTGGGTCTCGTCCGCTGGTGGACCCAGCGG
>DASVOW010000237.1:0-4348 GCA_036383155.1 Ktedonobacterales bacterium | reverse complement strand
CCATGGAGAGGATGCCGAGGCGACGTGTGTAGCAGGGGATGCTTTACCATCTAGCGCATTTGTCGCCAGCGAACGTATGCTGATAGGGCGCCAGCTCCAATGGCGAGGAGTAGCGACAAGCAGGTTGCGACAAGTGCTAGTATGTGCGGTACGCCTGGCTTCATGACAAACAGCGCCAATGCAAGCCAGGTGGCGGCAGCGAGCATAGCAAAGAATATACTGGCACGCATGCTAAAGAAGTTCGTTCGCATGTTGCCATCCTTTCGATCAACGTCTGTCGGGTAGGGCAAGCAGAGGGGCCGCTACCAAGCGGTGCAACTGCCGTTCGCATATGACCGAGATTCGTTCCTTGCGATTGTTCGCGGGCGGATGGTAAAGCTCGGGTGCGACATTCCGCGTATGTTGAGATGGTGCGGATTCGAATTAAAGCCATCACGGAGGGTACGAGGAATAGCTGTACCCTCCGTGATGCTTATTGCGGACTGGCGGGCGAATAAGCTAGCGAGAATATCTGTTCCCATGCCGCCCGTCCTCACGTGACTGTTTACTGCTGCTGGGCGAGGATGACCTGGGGCAATGGGCTGCCGTCGCTTTGCTTCGTCAGGGTGTCGTCGGTGTAGATGATCGCGGCTTTGCCGTTTTGTGGGTCAATGGCTACCTCAAAGAGGTCCAGCAGATTGCGCGTGCCGGGTGCGCATCCCGTTCCCTCGGTGCAGATCACTCCGGTGTGGTTGGATGTTGCCGACACCTTGACTTGAGCGAAGGCACCGCCATTCTGCGATTGGGCCATGTAGACGTTCCAGACGGCCGCGGGATCATCTTTGCTGGCTGCGTTGGTGCCATAGTAGACCACATCAACGGTGCCGTTATACGCGGCGACCCATGGGAAGATGGCGCTATTGGCAGGCGCGACACTGAGCACTTGCGCCGCCGACCAGGTGACGCCGTGATCGGTCGAGCTGGCGATAGAGACCGTGTGCCCATCCGACCAGACGGCGTAGACTTTGCCAGTCGTTGGGTTTACGGCAAGGCTGGGGAAGATGTTGTCGAGCGCAGTGCCGGCTGGGGCATTGAAGGCCGCCGAGGCAGTCCACGATTTCCCCTGATCCGTGCTGCGGGAGACGAAGATGTGGTTGAAGTCGGTGCTGGTGGCTTTCTGAATGCCCGGCTCGCCAGCGGCATACACATCATAGAGGGTGTGCGAGAGCGGATCAGCAACGATAGGGCCGTTTTCGTTGTTGAAGGTAGCCGACCCGGTCGCTCTTCCTTGCCCAGCGATTGGATCTCCGACACGCTTCCAGGTGAAGCCGTCATCGTCCGAGCGCTGCACATGCACAGTGGAGCTGCTGCCTGAGTCATGGTAAGCGATGTACACCGTCTTGCCATCGGACGTGATCCACTGGCGATCTGCCTGAGTAGTGTCAATGATCTGTCGCGTGCAATTGGCAAAGTTGTTGGATGTGTCGGCATGTGGGCAGGTGATCGCCGAGACGCCGAGCTGGAGCGCGTTCGCGGTTGGGTTGAAGAAGAACATCAGGGTGGTCATATGAAGTGTGCCGGTGGAGCCCAGGTCCACATCGGCGTCACCGCCGCCGATGCCCTTGCCGATGGAACTGTCGACGCCGCCCTGGAACGTGGGCGTTGATCCGAACGCGCCCTTCCAGATATTGGTCTGGAAGAGTGTCCAGGAGAGGCCGCTCAGTACCATGGTGCCATCCGCGCCGATAGTGACCGCTGGCTCGCTTGAACCATCAGGGCGCAGGAGCGGTGTGATAGAGAACGTAGGTGTCGCAGGCGCGGCAGCTACTTGTGAGGCTGCACGATGCGTCGCCAGAATGAGACCCGACGCCAGAAGAGCTACCAGGGCAATAGAGATCGCGGTGGATCGTGCGTACTTCACGACGTACCTCCTCTTATCGGACGAACCGATATCCCCGAACTACCACTTTGTGCCGTCGTTACGATGCTCGTATCCAATAGGAACCAAGGATCGTAACTTCCATTTGTAGACTACGTTGGCTGGTAACATCTTTGCGGGCGCGCTTATACGGGCAGCATGTGGAATCCCTTTGTTCGTTGCGGCACGGAGAACGCCTCGAACGCCCCTGCCGCGTGACGAGGTCTGTAGGACGCGGCACAGTAATCAAGCGCCGCCGCTCTATGACAGGGCACGATGCCGCCATGCTCTCGTAGTGTGGCGGCATCCGCCATCTCTTCGCGGTTACGAGCATTGGACGGGTAACCAGCCGCTCGGATGAACGGGGAGCGGCTGGTGAGGCCAGACATCTGGCCAATAGGGGTGGGGAGCGGGTTAGCTTTCGAGGATGTCGAGGGAGCGGATGGTGTCGCCGGGCTGGCGGTCGCGCCCGGGATCGCGCTCGCGGATGCTGTTGACGACATCCATACCACTGATGACGCGCCCGAAGACGCCATGCTTGCCATTGAGGTGGGGGGTGGGGCCGAAGGTGATGAAGAACTGGGAGCCGTTGGTGTTGCGGCCGGCGTTGGCCATGGAGAGGATGCCTGGGGCGTCGTGCTTGAGGGCGAGAGCGCCGGGCTCGTCGTTGAATTGGTAGCCAGGGCCGCCGGTGCCGGTTGCGGTGGGGTCGCCGCCCTGGGCCATGAAGTCGCGGATGACGCGATGGAAGGTGGTGCCGTTGTAGAAGCCGTCGCGCGCGAGGAAGACGAAGTTATTGACGGTGATGGGGGCTTGCTTGGCGAAGAGCTCGACCTGGAAGTCGCCTTTATCGGTGTGGAAGACGGCGACGTAGCGCTTGTTGGGGTCGATCTGCATCGCGGGGGGCTGGCGGTATTGGCTGGCCATGTATGCTGCCTCCTGAATTCGGGGTTGGTGTGCGCGCCTTCGCATATCTGGACGCGCTTCTAGAGTAGGCCACACGTAGCTGGCTGATGGCAAACTGAGGCGGGTGACGTGGGCGAGCACGCCTAGCCAGGAAGACTCACCCAATGTATAGTGCCTCGGTCGCCCCGACATTCTACGCTGTATGTATACCTACGTGCTAGAACTCGACCCGCACGGCCGTGTAGACAATTGCTGCCTCGTCAGTTGCGTTAGGGGAGGAGATAGCGATGGATGTGGTCATCCTAGGCGGGGGTCCGGCCGGTGTGGCAGCAGCGATCCGCGCGCGCGAATTGGGTGCGCAGGTAGCCCTGCTGGAGAGCAAGCGCATCGGTGGCACGAGCATCAACGACGGGCCTGCACCCGTTCGGACGGTGGCACGCGCCGCCCGGCTCGCTCGTGATGCAGGCTCCTGGTCCACCTTTGGACTACACGGATCACCACCCGAGATTGCTCTCGCAGATGTGATCGCCAACGCCAGCCGCGTTGCCAACTACGCGCACGAGAAGAAGCATCTCGCCGAGTCCGTACGCTCGTACGGGATCGAGTTGATTGAGGGCGCCGGCGCGGCGAGACTGCTCGACGCGCACCGCGTCAGCCTTCCAGACGGCCGCGTGTGGCAGGGAGAGCGTATCATCCTCGCGGTCGGCGGCCACGGTCGCAGGCTGCCGATTCCGGGCGCTGAGCTGGCGCTGACCCATAGTGACATCTGGACACTGCGCCAACTGCCGTCGCGTGTGGCTGTCATCGGCGGCGCAGGCACCGGTTGCCAGCTCGCCTCCATCTTCGAGGATTTCGGCTGCGTCGTCACCATCATCGAGATGGCCGAGCGAATCACTCCAACAGCCGATCGAGACATCTCGCTCGCTCTTGCCGATGCCTTCCAGGACCAGGGCATGACCATCATCACCAGCGCTGTGACGGAGCGCATCGAGCGCGGCGGAAGCGGCCTCGAGGTCTCTTTCCGACAGGCCGGGCGCGCTGGCAGCGTCGTCGTCGATGCGGTCTTCTTCGCAACGGGATGGCCGGGAAACCTGGAGGCGCTCGACGCGGACGCCGCTGGCGTAACGACTGAGCGCGGCTATGTGGTCGTGAATGAATATCTGCAGACAAGTGTGCCGCACATCTACGCCGCTGGCGACATCAATGGACTCAGCATGCTCGTGCAAAGCGCCGTCTACGAGGGCGCTGTCGCGGCGGAGAACGCCGTACTGGGACCGCACCGGCGGTTCACGCACGAGATCGTGCCCAATGGCAGCTTCACAGACCCCGAATATGCAAGCGTCGGTCTGACCGAGGAGCAGGCGCAGCAGCGGTACGAGTGCGCTACGGCGGTGATCCACTATGATAATTTGCTGCGGCCGGTAGCAGATGCCCACCCTGAGGGCTTCTGCAAGCTCATTGTCGACGCGCGCCAGCGCTACATTCTGGGGGCGCACGTCCTGGGCGAATATTCGGTCGAAGTCATCCAGATGGTGGCGGCATGCA
>DASVOW010000236.1:0-3143 GCA_036383155.1 Ktedonobacterales bacterium | reverse complement strand
CCTACGGCAACGTCGTCCATCGCGTGTTGACATTCCTCCAGCGCAACTTCGCCGGCAAAGTACCAGAGCCGGGGCGTCTTGGCCCAGCGGACGAAACGATGTTCGCGAGGCTGCAGCGCGGCCTGGATGCCACCGCCGCAGCCATCGAAGCGGTTCACCTGCGTGACGGGCTATCCGAGGCAATGGCTGTCGCGCACGCCGCCAACCGCTACCTGGACGAGCAGGCGCCGTGGAAGCGCATCAAGACCGACCGGCAAGCGGCAAGCACCACTATCTACGTCATGGTCCAGGTGCTCAACGGTCTCAAGATCCTGTTCGCGCCCTACGTCCCCTACTCGTCGCAGCGTCTACATCAGTTGCTAGGATACAGCGGCGATGTGGCGCAGGCGCGCTGGCAAGCCGAGCGCATTGCCCCCGACACAGCGCTACCGCCACCGACGCCTCTCTTCACCAAGTTCGATGCGCCGCTCGCACAAGGCTCCTACTGACACGCGCCTTGCTACTGCCACACAGTGAGGAGCATGCGCCAATGGACCAACCACATGGCGTGATCGGCGTCGTCGGGATCGATCTGGCCGCCGGGCGTGGTACCACGGAGGTTGTCAGCCTCTCGCTCGCTGGACTCAACAGTATGCCAGTCTTCGACCAGAGCAAACACAAGGCAACCACAACGGATGAGGAGATCGTCGCGGCGGTCGTAGCATGTCAGCCAACCGTCATCGCCATCGACGCGCCGCTCTCATTGCCAGCGCCGGTGATGCGATCGCTCACTGCCATTGGTCCACACGGCCCGGAGCATGGAAGTGTGCGCTCTTTCTCCAACGACGGCCACACCGTGACATTGTCAGCACCATCAGCCTCTCCCTATCTGCGCGCCGCCGAGCGCGACCCCATCTGGTCCCGACTGGGAATACGCCCATTTCCCGTCTCGTTTCTAGGCGGCCTGACGTTTCGCGCCATCGCCCTGCTTCCAGCATTGCGGGCCGCGCTGCCCAGAGTGCCCATCGTCGAAGTGTATCCCAGCGGCTCGGCTCGCGCGCTCGGACTTCTGACACGCAGCAGTGCTGCCACACCGCATCTAAAGCGCCCGGCAAAGACATCGCCACTAGCACGCACAGCATTGCAGCAGGCGCTCTCCAGACACATCACATGTCTGCCCATCGTGGGCCAGGACGACCCCGACCCGCTTGGCGCCGATCTGCTAGATGCGCTGCTGGCAGCTTTCACCGCAGTCGCCTATCTGCGCGGCACATACGTAGCCATCGGTGATCCACTGGAGGGTCAAATTGTACTGCCACAGGGTTAACGCAGGGCGATCTGCGGGTCGCGCTCGCGTGGTAGTGAGTACCAAACCTCATCGCAAACACGCAACTCGTCCTCGTCGAGCTTCGTGCTGATGCCCTGCAAGCTCTCTTCCAGTTGCTCCGGCTTGCTCGCGCCTAGGATCGCGCAAGTGATGCCGGGCTGCGCCAGCACCCAGGCGAGCGCCACATGCGTCAGACTCTTGCCGCGCCCCTCGAAGTACGCGCGAAGCCTCTCCACCGCGTCGAGGACGGCATCATTCCAATAGCGTTTGCGATAGGTCTCGCCGCTGTGCTTGAGCGTAAAGCGCGTATTCGGCTGTGTCTCACTCGCTGGACGGTAGCGCCCCGTCAGCATGCCGCCCGCAAGCGGGTTGTAGGCGATCACGCCAACCCCGTATTTGCGGCAGAGCGGCAGTAGCTCATCCTCGATCATACGGAAGAGCAGATTGTAGCGCGGCTGATCGCAATCGAAGCGTGCCAGTCCGAGCTTGTCGCTGGTCCAGAGCGCCTCGGCGAGTTGCCACGCCTGAAAGTTCGAGCAGCCGATATAGCGCACCTTGCCTGCGCGTACGAGATCGGTCATTGCGCCAAGTGTCTCGTCAATAGGTGTTGTCGGGTCGGGCGAGTGAGCCTGATAAAGGTCGATATAGTCGGTGCCAAGGCGGCGCAAACTCGCATCGCAGGCATTAAGTATGTGCTTGCGGCTCAACCCGCTATCGTTGGGGCCGTCACCCATCGCGCCCGCACACTTCGTCGCCAGCACGATGCGTTCCCGCGCGCCACGCTCGCGCAACCAGCGCCCGACGATTTCCTCCGTACGGCCGCGCGTCTCAGGGTCACCGCCAAGCGGATACACATCCGCAGTGTCGAAGAAGGTTATGCCCGCTTTATCTGCCACATCCATGATCGAGAATGCCGTCTTCTCGTCAGCCTGATTACCAAATGTCATCGTACCAAGACAGACTTCACTGACCTTGAGGCCCGTTCGTCCAAGCTGCTTGATCTGCACCCTTCTTGCCTCCATCTGGTATAATAGACTCTGGCTATAGGAAGATCAGGGCGAAACTGCCGGATCTTCCGTAAGGTATTGTAGTTGCGCACGCGCACTCTCTGCCCTGCCACGACACAAGACTACCGATTGCCGTTTGCTCAAACAACAAATTTGGAATCTGTAGCGCAAGGTTGCTCTACGCTCATGGTCGAGCATGTGAAGAATGGTTTGCCGCCACGTTTGGCCTCATTCCTGCTTCTCTCCAACCCGTTGTTAAGCAAACCAATCGAGTGGAGGTTGTACATACACTTGGCTCGTGTACTTTTACCGGGAAAACCCTATCCGCTTGGCGCCGTCTGGGACGGCCACGGCGTTAACTTTGCGCTCTATTCAGAACATGGCACGAAGGTTGACCTCTGCCTCTTCGAAAGTATCGCACCTGATTCACCATGCGAGACATTGCGTCTTCGGGAAGTCACCGGGCACGTCTGGCACGTCTACATTCCCGGCATCCTGCCAGGCCAGCTCTACGGCTACCGCGTCCACGGCCCCTTTGCGCCTGAAACCGGTGACCGCTTCAATCCCGCAAAGCTTTTGATCGACCCCTACGGTCTGGCGCTCGCCGGTACGGTCAACTGGGATGCGCCTGTCTTCAGCTACCCGCTCGGCCACGAGGACAAAGATCTCGCCCTCGACGACCGCGATGATGCCTGGGGCATGCCCAAAGGCGTTGTCATCGATCCCTCCTTCGATTGGGAAGGCGATCGCCACCCACTCACGCCATGGCACAAGTCGATCATCTACGAGGCCCACGTCAAAGGGCTGACCGCGCGCCATCCCGACGTGCC
>DASVOW010000235.1:0-5117 GCA_036383155.1 Ktedonobacterales bacterium | reverse complement strand
CAGGCACTCGGCGTGCTGCCGGATGGGCGTCTGGCAGTGTGGGGACCTGATCCGCAGCGAGGCATTCCAGTGTCAGGGATGGCTGGGGAGCAGTTTTTCCCCGCGTTCTGGCTGTGGCTGTGGGAGCCCGCTAGCCAACGGTGGCAGGTGGTTGCATCACCGCTGGAGACGGATGCTTCTGAAGGGTGTGGGCTGTGCTGGCAGGCACACACGGCGGTGAGCCGTGAGGGTGTCACGTTTGTGTATGTCGCGCGCTTTGATATGATAGGCACAACGCTGCCTGGACTGTTTCGCATGCGACTGCCTGCGAGGGCGTGAGCGGGGCTGTATCATCGTGGGCACGCCTGTAGATGGCGACGGCACTGATGGCTCGTGGACGGCTCAGAGTGCGTTTGCTCGGGCCGAGCCTGGCTGCGATGATACATCTCATGCCCATCGGCTCTATGACTATCTCGCTGATCGCGCGGCTGCATATAATATCGTCGTCGGGTGGAGCAATGCGGGCTTTTGCGGCATTCCTCATCGTGGGGAAAGGGAGGGGCTGGCAAACGGTTAGGCAAAACGGGACCCATGCACTTTCGCAGGAGGATCTATTCAGTGGAGTCGGTACGCGACGATACGGCAACGCGCTTGAATACGCTGGCGCTTTCATATAAGAGACAAGGCAGGTATACAGAGGCAGAGCCATTGTATCTGCAGGCGCTGGCAATTCGCAGGGAGCAATTGGGAGAAGATCACCCTGACACGGCTAATGTTCTGAACAATCTGGCAGCTTTGTATGAAGTGCAGGGGAAGTATGCGCAGGCTGAGCCGCTGTATCAAGAGACGCTGGCAATCTGTGAACGTCAATTGGGAGCAGAGCATCCCTATACCGCACTGAGTCTGAACAATCTGGCCGCGTTATATGTGGAACTAGGGAAGTATGGGGAAGCTGAGCCGATGTACCGGCGTGCCCTGGCGATCTGTGAACGGCAACTGGGGACAGAACACATTCAGACGGCCAGCAGCTTGCATAATTTGGCGGCACTCTATACGAAGCAAGGGAAATATGTGGAAGCCGAATCGATGTATCAGCGGGCGCTGGCAATCTGTGAGGACCAACTGGGGGCAGATCACCCGCACACCGGTGCAACGCTGAACGATTTGGCGCGTGTCTATGAAATGCAACAGAAGTATGAGCTGGCAGAACCCTTGTACCGGCGGGCCTTAGCGAACTGCGAGCGTCGGGTGGGTGAGGAGCATCCCCAGACCTCCGGCTATCTGAATAATCTGGCAGGAGTGTATCAGAGCCAGGGGAAATATGAGGAAGCCGAAGCGCTGTATCAACGAGCGCTGAAGATCTGTGAGCACCGGCTAGGCGAAGAGCATCCGCATACTGCTACATGCCTGCACAACCTCGCGAATTTGCATGCTGAGATGGGAAAGTTGGTGGAAGCGAAGGACCTGTTGCAGCGAGCGATGGAGATCCGCAGGCGGTGTCTAGGGGAGGAACATCCGGATACAGTCAGCAGCCGCTCCGGCTTGGCATGGCTGAACGCGCGAGAGGGATAAGCTGTGGGAGCGGGTAGGCGCGCATGGCAGAGGCGACGATAGCGCCACGCGCGTCGGCGACGAGTGCTTTCAGGCTGGGGGTGCCCAGATCCACGCCGAGGATCAGCGGATTGCGCGTGTGGCCTGGGGCAACCATGACAGATGACCTTCGGTTACGATTTCTTCCCCCGTTGCGCTGGCTATTCCTCGCGAAGCCAGTCGATGACGGCGGGCGGAGGCGCGCTCAGCACCGTGGTCGGGTCGATGGTGACACGGCGCGTCAATTCAATATAGCGCAGGGCAAGGGCGGATTCTGAGATGCCTTTGCCGGAGAGGGGGACGCCGCCGATACGCAATTCGAGCAGCGACCGGCTCTCCAATTCGCGCTGGCAGATACTGTTCCACCAGGAGGTGTCCTGGGCGCGCTCACGCAACGCATGTTCAGTGGTGCATTCCTGGAGGGCGCTGATAAACGTGGCGACTCCCCAGGTGACGGCGGCGCAGTACTGGCGACTGACTTCGCCGTGGGCGTTGATTCCATTATAGAGGCGCATCTGGCCGCGCAGATGGCGCTTCCAGAATGGCAAGAGATCAACGCCGGTAGCTACAGCGGTCCACGACCGATCCAGAGGTGACGTCATAGCCTTCCTCTCATACTCGCGAGCGGCAATCCGCTCTGGCTCCATCCGCGCATCGTCGCGCGTCTACTGCCACATCCACTCACATCATGATACAAAGCATACGGACTCCGTGGGCATGCACGCCACGGATGAGGAAACAGCACTGTTCCCGTGTCGAGAGCCGGCCCGCATCGCTAACCTCTCCCGGCTGCGCGGGAGGGGGAAAGTACCGGACGAGCGGGCGGTGCTTCAACGACAGGCAGTATACAACAACAGTGCCGCGTGGTGGTACCGTCGTGGTGGTGGCATTACGGTGTAGGTTTGGGGGAGGGTTTGCCGAGCGTGAAGGGCAGGTTTTCCGAGAGGGTGCCGTCGAAGGTGGCCGTCTTCGTGCCGTCGGCGGGGACATCCTTGGCGGGATGAATGGTGACGTGGACGGGGTAGAAGGTGCCAGCCTGACGCTGGACGAGGAGTGTGTACGGAGCGTCGGCGGCGGGCACGGCATTGGCGGGCGCGGCGACGTTTGATACGTACCAGCTCAGGGTCAAGGTGGCGGTGCAGTTCATCGGCACGACTATGTTGCCGCCCCACATGGCCCGGCCAGCTACGTCACTCTTGGTTTGGGTGGGGCCGCCGAGCACATCGACGGGACGGGCATTGTCGTTGCCATGGATCGTCCAGGTGCGGCTACCTGGGGCGTAGCCACCAGCAGGGCACACAAGCTCGCCTGCGGGGTAGGGGTTCGCAGAGCAGGAGGAACCGCCGCAGAGCGGGACGTTGGTGTCGAAGCCGTCGGCGCTGAGAAGCTTCGCCTGGGAGGGGACGTAGACGCGCACGTAGTCTTGATAGGTGGTGAAGCCGTAGTAGGGCGTGTTGCCGGGGACGTTTTGCATCGTCATGGTCAGGTGGTGGGTGGCGCCGCCTTTGGCGTCGAGCGTCACGTCGTCGCGCTCCACCACGTTGATGTGAGGGGTGGACTTGGCGGCGCTCCAGTTGGTGTGAACGATGAGGAAGCTATCGACGCCAGGTGTGGTGTCGATGGCACCGGCGGCGCGCTCTTTGACGAGGAGGTCTTCGAGCTTGGGATTGGTGACGTAGACCTGAATCTCCTTGCTGCGCATGTCGGAGAACATCTGCTTGGCGACGGGCATGAGCTCCTTGGCGGAGAGGTGACGCAGGCGATCTTCGAGCAGGTGAGCGATGGCCTGGGCGAAACGCTTGCGGGCAAAGGCGTCGGTGTCGTTGGGGAACAAGGCGTGGTTGCGCGCCAGACCTTCCGGCGTGAGCTGGTAGTAGTGGATGCGGTCTTCGAGGTTGTCGGCGGTCACGGTCTCGTTGTAGACCGGCACGTGGAGTGGTCCGGTTACTTTGAGGACGTGGGCGATGGCAACGGGTGTGACGTTGATCAGGCCGTCCACGTTGCCGCCGCCTTCTTTTTTGAAGACATCCATCACGAGCTTGGCGTTGGTCGGGAAGTCCGCCGAGAGGTTGGCGTCGCGCAGGCCCCAATTGGGGATGGGCCACCAGGAATAGGTGTCGGGCGGGCGGTTGTTGATGGCCCAGCCGTTGCTGTAGTGGCCATAGTCTATGAGATCGACGTTGTTGAGGGTGAATGTCTGGAGCTTGCCGTTCTGGACGGTCGCCACGCCGTACTCTCCGGCAAAGCCGCCAGTGGGGCGCAGCTCGGTGCGATCGAGCGTCTGGATCAGGAAGTGACGGGGCGCATCGGTGCCGAGGAGCCAGCCAGCAGCAGCGGGGAGGCCGGATGCGTCGTCAAGAAGCTGCTGGGCGCGGGGTAGCTGGGCGACGAGCGCGGAGAACTGGTCTTTCTGGGCGGCGCAGATCGGCAGATCATCCAGGCGGATCAGCTTGAGTTGCGTCTGGATGTCGACCAGGGTGGTTTTGGAGCTGTCGATGGCGTGTTGCAAGGCATCGACATCGGCTTTGGTAAGCAGCGAGGTGTTGCCAAGCGACGAGCCGTGGAGGCGCGTCAGCAGCGGGAGCGCGGCACCGGCGACTTGGATGCCAAGCGTCGAGGCGTCATAGCCGACGTTGGCGAGGCCGCGAGCTGTGGAGATCTTGGTGTTCACGCCGGGAACAGAGCCAGCGACGCCGAGAACGAAATCGGGGTGGGCGAGCTGCGCCTGGATCTGCTGGAAGTCGTGCTGGGCAGCTTTTAGCTCGCCTTGCGCCGCCTGCACCGCAGCAGCGTCGGGGATGGTGATGCTGCCGGCGCTGAGGCCTGATGTGCTGGTGGATGCGCCTGGGGTGGTGGTGGGAGAGGCAGATGGTGTGGTAGCGCAGGAACTATCGGAGGATGCAGTGTCGGTATTCGGCTTGCCCTCAAGATCGTTTTTGGCGCGCAGGAGATGATGGACGCCGGAAAGGCCAAGTGTTTTCAATGTCGAGTAGTCGTGCATGGCGGCTGAGACGGCGAGCGCGGAGGGCGCCAGGATGGCGACGAGCAGAGCCAGCAGCGCGAGCGCCACGATGAGGCGGCGCCTGCGTTTGGGGTGCGGGGAAGACTCACGCTTGGATGCGGGACCACCGGATGGAGGTCCCTGCCATGCATCCTGCACAGTTGGCGCGGAGGCGAGTGTTGGCGGTTGCTCGGCGGCGGCATCGGGTTGCTCCGCCGGTCGAATGACGGTATCTTGCTCTTCGATCCAATTCTTCCCCATGCGCTGTGCTCGATCCTCCTACACGCGGCTACCTCGCCGCATTCCATCACAGGCCGCCTACCACTGCATACCACCACATGACTCGACACCACGCGCCCAGTTTGCCGCACTACTCAGGCCACGCATGGTAGATTTTTAGTGTTAGGTCGTTGTTTTAGTGTTTTCACACTTAATATAACGGGCGTTAGCTGCCAGCCAGGAACTGGAGATGCACATGCCCACACTATAGTAAACGCTTGAGCGAGGGATAATACTACAGGGAGAGATGGGCTAGCGAGGGAAGAAC
>DASVOW010000234.1:0-17512 GCA_036383155.1 Ktedonobacterales bacterium | reverse complement strand
ACTATACGATCCGGCTGGTGCACATCAGCAGCGTTAGCCCTGGGCCGGGTGAGAACGATGCAGCACGTGAGGCGCTGCGCATCCTGACCGAAGGCGGCCTTGAAGGTGCCTACACAGCCAGTGGGCTCGACCCCATCATTGGCGACTCACATGGGCGCGTAAACGCCTACGCATTCGTGCGCGGCGCCAGCAGCCGCACCGTCGTGCTGCTCGGCCACATCGACACCGTCGCCACTGAGGACTACGGCGCCCTGGAACCCTACGCCCTCGATCCCGATGCTCTTGCCGCCCGCCTCGACACCCTCGCGTCCATGACCCCGGGACTCCAGGCCGATCTCGACGCCCACCCCGGCGACTGGCTCTTTGGCCGCGGCGGCGCCGATATGAAGAGCGGTGTCGCCAGCAACCTCGCCCTCATGCGCCACTTCGCCACCCTCGCGCAAAAAGGCGAGCTGCCACTCTCCGTCGTGCTGCTCGCCACTCCCGATGAGGAGCACGAGGGGGCGGGCGTCCTCCAGGGAGTGCACTTCCTGCTCCGCCTCCGCGAGCAACACAATCTCGACTACCTCGGCGCCATCAACACCGATTACGTCAGCGCTCTCTATCCAGGTGACCCCCACCGCTACATCTACACCGGCACCATCGGCAAGCTCTTGCCCAGCTTCCTCATCGTCGGCAAAGAGTCCCATGTCGGCGACCCCTTCGACGGGCTCGACGCCAATCTAATCGCCGCTGAGCTGATCGGCGATCTCAGCATGGCCGACGACCTCTGCGACAGTGTGCGCGGCCAGGTCACCGCACCGCCCGTCACACTCCACGCCACCGACCTCAAATTCCACTATGACGTGCAGCTCCCCTTCATGTCGTACTTCTACCTGAACATTCTCACCTTCACCTCCACCCCCGCGGACATCCTTGCCCGCCTGCACGCCCGCGCCGAAGCCGCCCTCATGCGCGTGCTCCAGCGGGTAGACGCCTCCGAGCGCCGCTGGATCGCCGCCCAAGGCGACGCCACACGCCCCGATCAGGTGAAGCCACGTACCGGTACCGTCGTCGACTACGCCACGCTGCACGCCGAAGTGGTCAACCGTCTCGGCGAATCCGCCGTCACCTCCGCGCTCGACGCCGAATGGGATGCCTGCCCGCCCGAAGCCGACTCGCGCGAGCGCTGCCTGCGCCTGGTGCGCCGTCTCTGGGTGCTAAGCGGGCGGCCGGGACCCGCCGTCGTCGTCTACTTCTCCCCGCCGTACTGCCCCCACGTCTCGTCGCCGCCCTCGCCGCTGCTTGAGGCCGTCTCAGCGGTCGTCGCCGCCCATCCCGACCTCAACCTCGCAATCGGCGAATATTTCCCCCTGCTCTCGGACATGAGCTACCTGCGCCAGGACCCCAGCGTAGATACCGCCGCCCTCGTCGCCAACATGCCAGTCTGGCGCGACCCCGCTCCCGATGCGCCGCCCACTCGCTCCGGCGCGTACACGCTGCCCTTCGACGCCATCCGCGCCCTTGACCTGCCCGTGATCGACCTCGGCGTCTACGGCAAAGGTGCTCACCAGCGCGGCGAGCGCGTGCTAATGTCCTACTCCTTCGGCGACGTGCCGCAGCTCATCTACGAGACCATCATGCGGCTCGCCGAGATCACCAGCCCAGGCAGTCCATAAGTCAGCCGCCAATCAGGTGGGCCTCGGCGCATTGCACGCCATCAGGGCCGACGATTGCCCCATGTGCCGTTCCTGGCGGCAGATCCAGCTCGTCGCCCGCCGCCAGGTCCACCGCCTCACCTGTCTCCGGCAGCGTAAAGCGAATGCTCCCCGACAGGCAGACCAGGTGCTTGCGATACCCATGCGAATGCACCGCATACGTATCGCCTGGCCCATTGCCCCACGTCGAGTACTCGCGCCCACTGCCGCGCAGCCGCGCCAGCAGCCTCGCTACTTGAGGCCGCTCCCGCCCATCCCATCGCGTCACCTGTATCGTCGCCATCTGCTTACCCTCCCTTGCAAACAAACACTAGTACGACACTATCTCAATCTCGCCACTCTCTCAATCGAGCCAACAATATCCCATTTTGCCTGTTGACAGCACTGCCCGCTCTATGATACTATCCTTTTTGCCGCGCCTGAACTAGTGAAGGTGCAGCCGGGGACCCGTAGTGTAGCGGCCTAACACGCCGGCCTGTCACGCCGGAGACCGCGGGTTCGAATCCCGTCGGGTCCGCCTCAGAGCATTTCTCACATCTGTGACACTCGTTGCATATAAGATATGCTCTCCTCTGATAAGTCTCCTGATCTTTATCTCCCTCTCTCTTCCTCTTCAGGTTGGCCACGCAGAGCACCCTGTCCGCCCTCACCACTACCTTTCTCGTTGGTATCTATGGAAGAGTCTATAAAGCCTGTCGTGTTCGCCGCAGATTCCTCTTCATATTTGACGCGACTATCGAATGGCTTGTTCTGTATGAGGCGCCAGATAGTCTTGTGGGAGATACCGAAACGCTTGCCAACCTCACGGGTGGACACGCCCGCATCTCTAAGCTTCTCGCTAGCTTTCTGCCAGTGCGATCCCGCCACACCAGCCTCTCCGTCGTGGCGACGGTTTGTGCTGGCCGACGCCCGCATCTCCGGGTCGTATCGCTACTACGGCCGTCAGTGTCGTGGGTCATGGCGGGTCATGTCGATGCCCTGCTGCCCAAGCATGAGCATCCCCAGGATCAAGTCCTGAGGTGCCGTGTTGGGACCCGTCTTCGTTCATTTCGTCACACCTTCGGTGAGTCCCTTCACAAAGTAGCGTTGCAAGAACAGGTAGACCAGCACGGCCGGCAAGATACTGATCAAACAGCCGGCTGCCACCCAGTTAATCTCGTTCTGGAATTGAGAGAAGAAGGCGGATAAAGCAACCGGTACGGTCTGGGCTCCGGGATCCTGAAGGAAGAACACGGAGAACTGGTAGTCGTTCCAGATGGCGATCCCCACGAGGATGATGACGGTCGCCGTTACCGGCTTCAAAAGCGGCAACAGGATACGTACAAAGAGAGTAAAGTGGTTGCACCCGTCAATAAGCGCGGCCTCATCCAGTTCCCGTGGGATCGTTTTGAGAAAGCCGGTATAGAGAAAGATCGTCAACGGGAGTGCGAATGTCACATGCACGAGCACGATCGCCCAATAGGTGTCAATGCCGTTGATATCGACCACCAGCTTGTAGAGGCTGACGAGGATCGTGAGTGCTGGCACGATCAGGCACGAAATGCACAGTGTATAGATCAGCCCATTCCAGCGTGTTGGAAACCGTGCGAGTGGGTACGAGGCCAGAGCCCCAATGATGACAACCAATATAACTGCCGAGACCGTGATGACCAGATTATTCACGAGCGCCTGGTCAAGGTGAGCATTTTGCCAGGCATTCACGAAATTGTCGAGGTAGAGGTAGAGCGGGGTCGCCCACTTTGAACTGGTATCATGTGGCGACTTGAACGAGATGTTGATCAGGATGAAAAAGGGAATACTATGCACCAGGCTGATCACTATGACGAGCATCAATGCAACTCGCTTGTTCACAGCTGCACTTCCTTCCGTCGAAGATAGGCCAAGAGGCTTAGGCCAACAATGGCAATGATCAGAAACATGACGTTGCCCAATGCTGCTGCGTAGCCCGCATCCTCACGTGCAAAATACAGGCTATACATCATCGTCGATAAGGATTGCGATGCGTTGCCGGGCCCGCCGTTGGTCATGGCAACGATCACATCGAAGAGTTTGAGGCCACCGATGACGTTGTAGACCACACTGATCGTGATAGCAGGTGTCAGGAGAGGCAGTGTGACCGCTCGGAAACGACTCCATCCTGCGGCTCCGTCTAGTGCAGCAGCCTCGAGATATTCTCTGGGGATGGCTTGCAGCCCCGCGAGATAGATGACCATTGAGATGCCCATGTATTGATAAGTATTCACCAGGGTGATGATCCACACCGCGACGCTACCGTTGCTCAGCCAATCAATCGGGGTGCGCCCCAGCACATGCAAGACGTCGTTGGCTGCCCCGCCATCGTACTGAAAAAGGAAGTAGCAAATGTAGCCCATGATCAGGGGGCTGATAATAATGGGCAGGTACACGATCGTGCGGACAATCCCCTTTCCCCGGATCTTCTGGTCCAAGAACAGGGCATACGCCAGTCCGAGCACGTTCTGCAACAGGGTGCTCCCACATCCATAAATGAAGGTATTCCCGATGGTGTGCAGCACCACGGGATCGGCGAGGAGGCGGCTATATTGTGCCCATCCGACCGATTTGAATTGCTCGGAATACCCATCCCAGTTGGTGAACGAGATGCGCATCCCTTGAACGAAGGGATAAAAGATGAACACACTCATGAGCAGCAACGCGGGAACATACATTAGATTGATCGGCCAATGCGCTGCTCGCCTCCGCCGCCTGGCGCTCCTGAGCGGCCGCTCCCGTTGCTTTGCCACTGGGTCTGGTTCTGCCGTTGGAGAGCGCGTCAATTGAGACATAGGTCGTTCCTTGTGCTAGGTACGCGAGGGTGAGCCAGGTGGCTCAGCATGACTTCCGCCGCACGGAAACGTCGCGAGCAAAGGCAGGCGGAGCCAGCATAAAACTGCTTCTTACGTCAGGTTGCTGCTGTATCATCGAGCGCAAGGCAAGTCGTAGTAGCAAGCTAAAGGCGAAAGGAAGCGCCGACTCTGCCAGCACTCCCTCTCCCGGATACCTGACCAGGCTTACATCAACTCCCACTGCTCCGCAGACGATCGTACTGCTGCTTCATGTTGGCCGAAAACTGGCTGGGAGTGATCGATCTCGCAAGCAAGTCCTGGCCGTTCTTGCACATCACGTCCCACATACCGTTAGGCAGGTAGACCCGGTCGAAGTACGGGAAGACCGGAGCACTGCTGTACTTCTCGAAGTAAGAAGTCAGACTACCCAGATCCACCTGCACGCCATCCAGACCTGCAGGCAGTCCGTCAGCTTGGGCCACCAGCTTGATATTCTCAGGCTGCGCATAGAAGGCAACAAACTTCTTGGCAGCATCCAGATGGGGCGAATCCTTCCATACGCCCCAGGTTGTTTTCTCGCCACCGGCGAAGGTGGGCGCGTCTCCCGCGGCGACACTCGGAATGGGCATCAGGCCCAAGTGCACGTTCTGTGTAACCTTCTTGACCTCATCTACGAGGTATGGACCGTAGAACCCAAAGGCCACCTTTCCCTTTGCGAACGCCTGCACTGAGTCGCTGTACTTTGACGTTAAGACGTCTTTGTTCAAGCACCCCTTCTGCTGAAGCTGCTGGAACCTGCTGGCAAGAGGTGTCCAGTTCGTTGCCCAATCGAAGCTGCCGTCTTTCAGCGCCGACTGAAAATTGCTCTGCGGACTGATGAACGAGGGTGTCGCGAAAAAGTCGAAGAAGTTCCCTATCGGCCAGGCATCCGCGCCACCGATATGAATTGGTGTGACCTGTCCGTGGCTCTTATCCAGGATCGTTTGGCAGGCCGCCACCAGATCATCAAACGTGCTGGGCACGGCGACACCATACTGTTGCAGGACGTCGGCGTTGTAGATGGGCCCGGTCTTATCCTCGTCCATCGGCAGGACATACACCTTGCCACTACTGTCTGTGATGACGCTCTTAATCGTCGGATTAAGCTTGCTGGCCCAAGGCTGGTCGCGCAGGTCCGCCAGGAACTTGCCATAGCGAATGATCGCCCAACCGTGCGTGGAGAACACATCGGGAAGATGCTTGGAAGCCATCTTCACCTTCATGATGTTTTCGTATTCCGCTCCAGGCGCAGAGAAATCCACTTTGATGGTGGGATTCTGCTGCATAAATTTTTGGGCGATCTCCTGCAACACCTTTGCCTGATCGCCCACCTGGTTGGTCGAAACGGTCAGGGTGATCGTACCCCCACCTGTAGACGAGCCACAGGCGCTCAAGAACCCGCCAAAGAGAAATACGCTGACAAGAACACACAGAATCTGCCGCGCGTGCTGTACCATGGGGGTACCTCCTGCCTCGCATAAGAAGCGAGCATAAGCGCTGTGCACTTCGCAATAACGTTTCGCGCATCGCCGGGGCATCAAAAGAAGAGCTACGGTATTACAACTTTATCCGCAGCAGTCCCAGCACGGTAGGTAGCAAACCTACGATTGACGCGTTCGTTTCTACACATGTCTACGCCTACCGAGAGATCGATTTATGGCTCAGGCGGGCGTTCAACGAAGATGGTATCCTGGCATCCATGACTGATCTCCACAATCGTCAGGCGCAAGCCCGTGTGCGCTTGGTCCGAGCGCTCACCTATGTCGTCGTAAGCAGTGTGCTCCAGTTCTGATGCCTTGGGTGTTCTCAATGTTGAGTAAACCGGTGTAGTGAAGGAAAGGACAGGGCCATGCGGATCGCACAGTCACTGCGGGTCAAGTTATCAATCCTGTACCTGCTCACCATCGTGGTTCCGTTGGTGATTATCGTCTTCGCCATGCCAGGGTACTATGAGCACACGATCACACAGAATAGCCGCACCTTAACCGCCGCGACGCTCGACTCGCTGTCACATAATATCGATCTCTATCTCGATGATCTCGACAATTTAACATTGGCGCCCTATTTCAACGACGAGGTGATGTCCGCACTCAAGCTGAAGGCGAGCCCTGGATATGTCATCGCCAGCGCTTCACAGCAACTAGCTACGAATCAAGCCCTCTCCATCACCCTCCCCAATATCTTGAGCAATACACGAAATGACATCCTGAGCACCATCGTCTTGCCGTACGACGGTTCTGTCTTTGTAGCCGGCAGGTACAATCCCTGGACTCCCGTCGCCGGCTATCCGTTTCAGCAACAGGAATGGTACAAGGCTGCCGTTGCCGCCGATGGTGCGGCCGTCTTTATCAATCCCCATCCCCAGAATTACCTCTCGACGCCTTTCTCGATTCCCGTCTTTTCTATCGCTCGCCTGATCAAAGATCCCGATACCAATCAACACCTGGCTGTGATCATGGCCGATGCTGATGCCCGCGTGGTCTTGCAAGACATTCTCATTGGCATCAGGTTAAATGTCAGTTCTATCATTGCGATACTTGGTTCAGATGGACAGCTGCTTTCTTCCAGCCAGCCCCTCTCAGATAGCGTGGTGCAGGCGATCGCGCGTCGGCAGCCCACTATTCAAGATGTGACAGATACCTACATTCCGAACATCAAGTCAATCAGCTTAGCGCACTGGAAGGTAGTCATATTGCTTTCGCGATCAGACATCGAAGCGCAACTGCGCTGGATGTACGTGGCAGGTGGAGTATTTGCCATTGGCGGACTCTGCGTAACCTTGCTCCTGTTTGTCGTGCTGTCGCGGTGGATCGTCACGCCGTTTCAAGAGTTGATGCAAGCGATGAAACGTGTCCAGGATGGCAATCTGCAAACGCGCTTTGTCGTCAAAGGGGAAGATGAGATTGCGCACCTGGGCCACGCCTTCAATGCGATGGTTTTGCAGTTGAATGAGATGATCGAGCGCGAATATGTCATGACATTGAAACAGCGCAACGCAGAATATCGAGCGCTGCAATCGCAAATTCAGCCGCATTTTCTGTACAACACGTTGAACGGATTTCTGGGCTTGAATCGACTTGGCGAGCGTGGCGGTTTGGAAAGAGCGATCCTTGCACTCAGTGGTCTGCTGCGCTACGTCTTGAGCAGCGAGCAATGGGTTCCTATCAAGGAGGAGTTTCTCTTCTTGCAGCGCTATTGCGACCTGCAGACGCTTCGTTTTCGCGACAAAATGACCTGCCTGGTGACGTACGAGGCTGCGCTGGCCGACCTTGCGCTGCCGAAGGTGCTCTTGCAGCCATTGGTCGAAAATGCCATCATCCACGGCATAGAGCCAGCCGATCACCCATGCCGGGTGCGCGTGGCCGCAACGAGGATGAAGGCAGGCGACGAGGAGAGGGCGCGGGTTGTCATCGTGATCGAAGATGATGGTGTGGGCTATGCAGCGGAGACAGCGAAGCTTGGCGCCGGTGTAGGCATAGCCAACGTCCGCGAACGCCTGAAGCTAGCCTACGACGACGCTAATTTGTCGATCCGGAGCCAGCCAGGAAGCGGCACGCGCGTCGTGATGGAAATACCGCAGGACTAACGCGGGAAAGGCGATCAGACAGTGACCTGTTTGCGTTGCTCCGACGGGTAATAGCCGAAGTAGGAGGTAAAGAGCTTTGTGAAGTGGCGCGTGCCCGTATAGCCAACGAGCTCTGCAACCTGCTGCACGCGCATCGCGGGGTCTGCTAGCAGTTCTTTTGCTCGTAGCAGGCGGATCTTCGTCAGGTACTTTATGAAGGTGATACCCATCCTCTTATGGAAGAGAGCGCTCAGATAGTTGGGTGTTACCTGCAGCGTTTCCGCAATCTGGGTGATGCTGATATCAGATGGATAGTTCTGTTCGATAAACTCCTTCACCTGTGCAACGATGTCTCGTTGTTCTCTCCTCGGCTGGGCAAGCAGCCCTTTATCTCCGCACTCTTGGAGGATGCGTTTCCACTCATCGCTGCCTTGATCGGGAGTAACATGGCAGGGAAGTGTATGACAGAGAAATTGCGCCACACTCTTCTTGGTGCCACTATCGATCGCTGGCCCGCCGGCCATGCGCTGGATGAGATCCTCAATCGCTTGCATGTACTGGACATACAGCTTCTCGCGATACGCAGCGATCAGCTTTTCTAGCGCGTGTGAGATCGCCACGAAATGGCGTTGTGCCGCATATTCCGCGAGCGTCTTCACGTGTATCTTGCGTCCTATGCCATATACCGAGCGGAGTGCCGCATACTCTTGCAGCCAGTTCAAGCGTTCATAGAGCTCGTCATACGAGCGACAGACAGACGTTTGTAACATCGTGACACAGAACACCTTATCAGAGTAGCGCGCCAGGAGTTCCTGCACCGAGCACAAGCAGCGGCGGCAACGCAGTTCGCCCTGTGCTTCTTGCACTGCTCTCCAGGCGCCGACCAAGGCTATCTCGCCACTGGGCAAGCCATACAGTGCGATCCGGATCGTGTCCGCCAAGAACTGATTGACCTCGGTCTGAACGTCGCGGAGGAAATCGCTTTGTCGTTGTGCTTTCTGCGCCTCCATCAAGTAGCTATCGCTGTAAAAGATCGCCCCAAGGAAATGGGCTTTCATTAGCAGACTGTCAGGATCTTCCTGCTTCAGAGACGTGAGGCCATGATAGAGTGCGGCGAGATCGCGCTCGAACTGCTGGTTCGTGGCGAACAGGCGCTTTTTCTGCTCTCGCATCACCTCCATGACAACTCTTCCCACCTCTTCCGGATCCACTGGCTTGAGTAAGTAGTCAGAAACTCCTAGTCGTAGGGCCTCCTGTGCGTAGGTAAATTCCGAAAAGCCAGTCAAAATAAACCACCGGGCATCCAGAGCAAACGCTTTCGCCTGTTTTATGGCTTCCAGCCCGTTCAGCTTGGGCATTTTGATATCGACGAATACGATGTCAGGTGTATGGCGCTGAACAAGCGTCACCATCTCTTCACCATTGGTAGCGTCTGGCAGTACTTCCAGAGGCACCTGTACGTCGTGCAGCATGCTCCTCAGCGTCGCTCTCGCCAGACTCTCGTCGTCGGCAATCAGGATCTTCATCATATGCCTCATTGCTTACCGGCAAGCCCGGGCAGGCGATACCACTGGCGCGCGTTCTCACTCCACATCTGTCGCCGCTCATCTGAGGATAACTGGGCAGTCATGGCGTCAAGTGTCTCCACCCAGCGCAGGTACGAGGACGCCAACGTGACCACCGGCCAATCGCTGCCAAAGAGCACCCGGCGTGGTCCAAATACCGCCAGTGCATGGGCAACATATGGCGTCAGGTGCTTTGGCTCCCAGCGGCTCCAATCAGCCTCGGTCACAAGCCCGCTGATCTTACAGGCTACATTGGGCAGCGCCGCCAGGGCGGTTACGTGTTCGCGCCAGGGATCGAGCAGTTCCTGATTGATCGCGGGCTTGCCCAGATGGTCGAGTATGAAGAAGACGGCAGGGCACGCACCTGCAAGCGCCGTTACCGCAGGCAACTGATCGTGGCGGATGCAGATATCACATGAGAAGCCAAACGCTTCGAGCAGGTGTACACCCTCGATAAACTCACGCCGCAGGCAGAATGCTGGGTCGAATTCGTCTTGGAGGTTACGCCGCACACCCTTCACCAGCGGGCCGAGGGCGGCCAATGCCTCCAGATGCGGGCGGACCTGCAGCCCATCCTCCAGCGGGGCTGCGGCCACAACGCCCTGGAGACGGGGGTCGCGCTGGGCAAGCGCGATAGCCCACTGGGCCTCTAGCAGAGCATACGGGGCAGCGACACCGGTCTCCACAAACACCACGCTCTCCACAGGGAGACCCGCCGCCTGATCGCGATAGTCCGTCAGATCGAATGAGCGGCTGAGGGCTGGGAGTGAGCCGAGCCAGGGGCGCGGGAACTGGTGCAGATCCCACAAGTGAACGTGTGCGTCGACGATGGGCAGGTCAAGCATGCAGCTCGCCTCCTCGCAGCCGTGCCACTTCCTGCCACAGTGCGTCGGGAATGGGCATCTGCGCCAGGGTGAGTGTTTCTGCCAGCCGTTCTGGTTTGCTCATGCCCACAATCGTGGAGGAAATGCGCGGCTCACGCAACGAAAACTGTAGCGCCACCGCCGCGAGCGGCACCTGATAGCGATGGCATGCTGCCTCCAACGCGGCGGCCCGCTGCATCTGGTCCTCCGACGCGCGGCCGTACATGTATCGCGGATAAGCTCTTGGGCCCTTCGCCAGCATGCCTGATCCATACGGCGCCGCATTCAACGCGGCCACTCCATGTTGCCGGCAGGCGTCCCAGAATGGCTCGGCCTCCTGGTTGAGCAGAGTAAATCTGTTATGGCTGATCGCCACCTCAAAGAGATCCGTCGCGACGAACTCTGTCATCATGGGAATAGGGCCGCCGGCGACGCCGAGATGCTCGATTACGCCTTCGTCATGGAGTTGCTGCAGTGCGGCAACTGGGCCTCCGGGAGCCATGGCAGCGGCGAAGTCAATATGTTCGGGGTCATGCAGATAGCAGAGCTGCAATCGGTCCACCCCCAGAAGCCGCAGGCTGCGCTCAACACTCCGGCGCATCTGGTCGCCGGTAAACTCTCCTGTCTGTAGGTCGCGGTCGGCCTTCGTGGCGAGTACCACGCCGGGAGGGACTCCTCCTTGTTCGCGCAGCACGAGGCCAATGCGCCGCTCACTCTCGCCATCGCCGTACGACGCCGCAGTGTCAAGGAACGAGATGGGGCTGGCCAAGGCCACGCGAATGGTGGCCAGCGCTTGGGCTTCGCTCACCCCGTAAGCAAAGGTGTCGGGCATGTCTCCCAATGGCGCGCAGCCGACGCAGAGCGGCGGCACCAGCAACCCCGTCCTTCCCAAAGGACGGCGGTCCAAGGCATCATTCGGCATGGCGCATCCCTTGTCGTACTAGTGCTAATGCTGGCGGCTCCTGACCCGCAACTGGCCTGTCGCCAACATATCACTCACCTGATCACAATTCGCTCTTCTGCAGTCGTTCCGCCGTTGCAGGTGAATTCGAACAGACGTAGTGAGATTCCACCGGCGTTACACCTTACGGGAGGCTACTTAGCGGTCCAGCCACCATCGATGATCAGTGCCGATCCGGTAACGAAGGCTGCCTCATCAGAGGCAAGATAGAGTGCGGCCGCGGCAATCTCCTCCGGCTGGCCCATGCGACCGAGCGGTTGGCGCGCGTGCAAGGTCTGGCGAACGGCATCCTCTTGACCTGGAAAGCTGCGCTTGAGGTAGCCTTCGACGAATGGGGTATGTACCGTGCCGGGGCAGATGGCGTTGCAGCGGATGCCCTGGTTAACAAAATCCATCGCAATGCTGCGCGTCATGGCGAGCACTGCCCCTTTACTTGCCGAGTATGGCAGACGGCGGTCGATACCGATCAGGGCTGCAACCGACGACAAATTGATGATGACGCCACCCCTTGGCTCCTGCGCCAGCATGATACGGACAGCGTCGCGGGCGCACAGGAATACACCACGAGCATTCACCCGCAGCACTCGCTCCCAGTCCTCAAGGCTGGTCTCCAGGATATTCCCGACGTGGCTGACCCCGGCGTTATTCACCAGGATGTCGAGGCGCCCGTGCTGATTCGCCACATAGTCGAAGCTCGCGCGCACCTGTGCCTCGTCCGCCACATCAAGCTCCAGCTCAGAGGCAAGACCACCCTGCTCGACAATGCTTGTAGCGACGCGGTGCGCGGCGTCGGCCTGCACGTCGGCGACAGTCACCTGCGCACCCTGATCGGCGAAGAGACGGGCGATTGCCTCACCGATCCCCGAGCCGCCACCGGTTACAAGGGTGTGCTTGCCATCGAGACGAAACATGCTGCGTTCCTCCTCGGTCAGTTGGTGTGGAACACCTCTCGCATGGTTGCCCACCATTCGCCCGCGGCACGATCGGGCAGGGGCTCTTGCAGCGGATCCGTGAGCTTCCACCAGGCTTCCGTCTTAGGGTCGGCCGCCATCTTGTTCATGTCCGCGGCGAAATCCTCCCCCACATATTCGAAATAGGCGAATAATTGCGTTCCCCGGCGGAAAATGGAGTAGTTGCGCATGTTGCACGCCTGGATCATGGCCAGCACCTCAGGCCATACTTGGGCATGGAGGCGCTCATACGTCTCGATCTGATCCGGCTTGAGGCCGATCACCTGGCCATAGCGTTGCAAGCTGTGGCGTGTGGAAGGCATGCTCTCCCGCCAACTCGGCCCTGTGGGAAACGTAAAGGTGGCGATACTGTCCGGCTTCATGGTGATACTGTATCCGGGTGCGGACGGCGGCACGTAGCGACCGCGACGAATGACGACTGGATCCACGAAATGCTCGTGCAAATGGTCGACGAACTCGATAACGCGGCCTTTCATCGAGCCACTGACGGCGACGTAGTCAAACATCGCGAGATGCTGCACATATTCACACAGGCCCACCCCGCCGGCATGCGGACACACGGGGACGTCATACTTCGCCGCCATCAATAAGACCGCGAGCACCTCGTTGACGCCTCCGACCCGACAGGCATCGATCTGGCAAACGCCGATAGCGCGTGCCTGAAAGAGCTGTTTGAAGAGCACGCGGTTTTGCACCATCTCGCCGGTCGCAACCTTGATCGGCGCGATGGCCTGAGCGATGGCGGCGTGCCCAAGCACGTCGTCGGGACTCGTCGGCTCCTCGATCCACCACGGGTTCACCTGCGCAAGTTCGCGCACCCAAGAGATAGCCTCAGGAACATCCCACGTCTGGTTGGCGTCCATCATCAGCACATTGTGCGGGCCGATTAGGTCGCGCATCAGACGGGCGCGACGCAGGTCATCCGCGAGATTGGCGCCGACCTTGAGCTTGAAGTGTGTCCACCCGTCTGCCAGTGCTGCCTGGCACAGCCGTAGTATCTTTGCATCGTCATACCCGAGCCAACCGGCAGAGGTCGTATACGCCGGATAGCCCTCCTCCAGCAGCGTGGCGATGCGCTCAGCTCTCGTCGGAGCCTGACGTTCGAGCAGCGCTATAGCTTCGTCCGGTGTCAACACATCGCTGAGATAGCGGAAGTCGATACAACGCACGAGTTGTTCCGGCGTCATGTCCGCCAGCAACCGCCACAGCGGCTTACCTTGCACCTTCGCCCAGAGATCCCAAACAGCATTGACGACCGCGGCTGTCGCGAGATGGATGGCGCCCTTCTCTGGTCCTATCCAGCGCAGCTGACTGTCTCCAGCCAATCGCCGCCAGAAGGCGCCCATATCCAACGAGATCTCCTCCAGTGTCGAGCCAACCACCAGTGGAGCCAGGGCCTGGATGGCCGCGATCACGACTTCATTGCCGTGACCGATGGTAAAGGTGAGGCCGTGGCCTTCCCAGGCTGTATCTGTTCGCAAGATGACATATGCTGCCGAGTAGTCGGGATGAGTATGCATCGCATCGGAGCCGTCCAGCTCGCGCGATGTTGGAAAGCGCACATCATGGGTTTCGAGTCTCGTAATCGTTGGCATCGAGGCTCCCTTTCCCAGTAGCCTGGTGCTATCGCCATCAAATCACCGCCAGCTCGTAGCTACTTGCGTGCGCGGCGACTATGCGAAACGCAACCCCAGTCGCTACTTCAGCACGAACTAGACATCATCGAGGCACTGCGACCCGTCTCCCACGAGCTGGTATGGCGGCTGCAACACGTCACGTCAACTGCGAGTCACGATTTCTTCGTGCCCACCGAGGAGGCGGCGCCTGGCCTCCTGTTGATAGGCGGTGAAGACCGATTCGACATGGACGCGCGCGGCTTCGGCTGCACGATCGGCATTGCCGTCGCGAATCGCGTGAAACAAAGCGGCGTGCTGTTCAACTGATGTCTGCAGTGAACCAGGAGCACCACCTGTCAGAACTCTGATGGCCCACCGTTGGAGCCGCATGATCGAATCAACTGTTTCCACAAAGAAAACGTTATGTGCGGCTAGCGCGATGCCATGATGGAAATCATCGTCGCTGCGCAGGAAACTGTCCAGGTCTTCATCGGCGGCTGCACCGCGATTCTTCGCAAGTGCGTGTTCGACTGCGCGCAGCTCGGCGACCGAGATGTGCTGCGCGGCCAGACGTGCCGTCTGCATCTCCTGAACGCGCCGGAACTCGAAGAGCTCGGCAATGCGCTCAGGGGGCACCAGCGTCGCCAGATTGAGCTGAGCGTTTGCGGATAGGCTCGACTCTTCCCCAACAAAAATGCCACTCCCCCGGCGTGGCCGCACCAGACCGGAGGGCGTGAGCATCTTGATCGCGTCGCGCACGATGGTGCGACTGACGCCGAACTGCTCGGCAAACTCCTGCTCAGTTGGCAGGCGATCGCCGGCATGCAGTTGGTGTTTGCCGATATACTCCACGATCAATTCGGCAATGCGCTCGTATTGCGGCCGATAGACCGGTATTTGTGACTCTTCAATAAGGGATATGGCCGTCACCTCCAGCGCATCACGTAGTCTGCACATTGCAACTATGGCGCGCAAGTAAGTCATACTCATTTGCGCGATACTGGATTCGGATTGGCAGCCATTGTACCATGCCCGCTCGGGTTTTTCAACCCCCACGAAGATCGCTATCGCATGCATGACATACAAGAGTTGCCGGTTGTGAGGCGTGATCGTCGCGGCTCGTTGGTACTGCTGGGTTGCTCGCCTCATCCCCCGGCCGACCCTTATAGCACGCTGGAGCCAGCCCGATAAAAATCATACTCATAATGCCTTGACAACCACCTATTGAGTATGTTATAAGCCTTGCAACTGTTGGCCCACAACGCGTGTATCAACTCTGGCTGGTTGCCATCGGCCGTGAGAGCTGCAGACGATGAGGCGTTACGGCTCTGTGTGCATCACCTCGTGCGATCATTGACGTCACTACACAAGCTATCGTCGAGTCAATTCGTCTAGAAGGAGGATGTTTCGCAACCCGGTTTCCGTGACGAAAGGTATTCCGCTCACCCGCGTCGGCGGCATAGGTGCCGCCTCCATTTGCTCGCGCAGACCTTGGCGAAGGCTGGAAGGCGGGCAAATGCCCGAATGTTCGGAATCCGACACCCGGGAGGGAACAAATGAGTTCGAAGCTCGCACATCGCCTACGAATGCTCCCAGCATTCGTTATCATCGCTGCGATGTTCCTGTCGGCATGCGGCGCTGGCTCGTCGGGGAGCACATCGGGAGGTACGCTCGCAGCGGGCGAAACCTTCAAGCTCGGTGTCTCGCTGACCTTCAACAACACGGACTTTTGGACGAACTATATCTCCTACGAGACCAAGTTCGCGTCTCAATACCACGCCAAATTGATTGGACCACTGGTTGCCAACAATGACGCCGCCAAACAGATCACAGACATCCACACGCTAATCCAGGAGGGCGCTCAGGCGCTGATCGTCAACCCGGTGGACAGTGCCGCGATCGCCCCCGCGCTCGATTACGCAGCCAGCAAACATGTCCCCGTCGTGAGTGTGGACGTTGCGCCCAGTGCTGGCAAAGTCTTTATGATCGTACGCGCCGACAATGTGCTCTACGGCACAAACTCGTGCAAGTACATCGCCGAGCATGCGGGCGGAGCAACTGGCACGGGACACATCGCGATCCTGGAGGGTGATCTCGCTTCGCTCAACGGCAAGGACCGGACAGACGGCTGCAATCAGGTTCTCAAGGCGAACTACCCAGGTTTCAAAGTCGCCGAGTACGCAACGAAGTGGGATACTCCAACCGCTGTGAATGCCGCCAAGACGGCGCTGAGCACGTATCCCGATCTGAAGGGCGTTTACGTCGAGTGGGGCGCACCCGAAGATGGCATCCTGTCGGCCGAGCAAGCTGCAGGTAAATTCACCGCAGTTGGCAGCCCATCGCACATCGTGCTTGTCGGCAACGACGGCGTACCCCATGAGCACGCCCTCATCCGCGCCAGCCAGCTCGATGCCACCATTTCGCAACCAGCTAATGCCTACGCGCAGTATGCTATCTTCTATGCCCGTGCGGCACTAGAGGGCAAGACCTACTCAGCTGGCCAGACCACCGATCACAACAGCACGATCGTTTCCCTGCAAGGCAACCTGGAGGACGCTTTGCCGGCGCCCGTCGTGGACAAGTCGAACGTCGACGACCCGAGCCTCTGGGGCAACGCGAAGGCCAGCTCCTAACGCTGCTCGTATCGCGAACACGATCGCGACGGACCTAATGAACGGAGGGATCGTGACAGAACCAATGCGCGGAAGGCCGGCTACTGGCAGGCCTTCCGTCGGTGCGGCACAGGGTGTCTGGAAAGCCTTCGGTGAAACCCAGGCGCTTCGCGACGTGTCGCTCGACATCGCGGCCGGCGACTGCCATGGGTTGGTTGGACGTAACGGCGCCGGGAAATCGACCATCGTAGCCATCCTCACCGGCCTGATCCGGCCGGATCGCGGGAGTGTCAGGCTCGGAGGTGACGCAGCACCCGGCTTGGCTGACCGTGCCGCCTGGCAGCGCCTGGTCGCCTGTGTCTACCAGCGGTCAATGGTAGTACCTCATCTAACGGTCGCCGAGAACATCTTTCTGAATCGCCCAACCGAGGACCACGGTCTCGTCAACTGGCGTGCCATGCGCGCCCGCGCGCGCCAGGTCATGCTTGACTGGGGCTTCGACCTGGACGTCGATCGCCTGGCACGGGACCTCACAGTCGAACAGCGCCAGGTGGTCGAGATTGCGCGAGCACTTTCAGTAGGCGCGCGTTTCTTGATACTCGATGAGCCGACAGCATCGCTGGAGAAGGCCGCCATACAACGCCTATTTGAACGGATCCGGCGGCTCAAAGAGAGCGCCGTGGGAATCCTCTATATCTCCCATCATCTCGAGGAGATTTTTGAGGTGTGCGACCGTGTCACGGTGCTACGCGATGGTGCGCGCGTGCTGAACGCGTCTGTCGCTGAGGTCACACAGGAACGCCTCGTTGCCGCAATGGT
>DASVOW010000233.1:0-7749 GCA_036383155.1 Ktedonobacterales bacterium | reverse complement strand
TGCTCGTCGTCGCCGGCTACCTTGCCGGCCCCGCTGCTACGCTGGCATATGGCCTGCGCTCGAATGGCCTCCGCCGTGGCAGCCACGAATTGCCCGAAGGATTGAGCGTCTCCTCCCTGCGAGTCTCAAGCGCCCCTTATCAGGAGAACATAGACTGACACATGTACGCAAAGCGAACGCTGGCGCTATAATGGCATACTGCAGTGATATATGCCCACCTGCGAATCATGCGGAGATGGGCGTGACCGAATCTTGATCAAAGTGAGACATCATCGTATGCTTACCGCATTGAAATGGGGCGGCATTATCGGGGCAGCCGCATACCTGTTTGCTCGCCTGGGTCTGGGCCTGCTGTCCTCGGCGCTCTTTGGCACCAGCAGTCCCGTCGATCTCGACCATCCGGGTCCATTTAGCCTCGCCTGCCTGGGTATCTTCGCGTTGCTTTTCGCCTTCTCCGCCGCAGGCTATTTCGCGGGGCGCGACACGCTCAAAGATGGCCTGGGAGCCGTCGCCGGCATGATCGCATTCGCCATCTACGCCGCGCTCTCCGCCATTCCATTGCACCTGACCGGCTCACAGGCGCCCTCGACGAGCACGACTCCCGCTGCTCCCAGCCAGAACCCCGCCACACAGGCGATCGTCAGCTTCATCGCGCTGCTCTTCGCGCTGGGGATCGCCGCGCTTATGGGCTGGCTTGGTGGCCGTCCCGGAGCGATGCGCGCGCGCCGTCGCCGTGCGACGCAACAAACACACGAAGCGAAATAAAACTGCCGGTGATCAGAGAGTCCTCTTAGTCTGCTCCCAAGGGGACGCTATCTACTGCGCCTTGCTCCGTCGCCTCGGCGAGCACCACAGGGAAGCGCACCTCTACCACAGTCCAGCGCTTTCCAGGCTCGGCGCCCTCTCCAGCATCGCGGGGGAGGCCCGGTGTAACGCTCGGTAGGCCATTCAATACAGGCATACTTGGATCGGTTATACGTACGTCGCGAGCACTGCCGTCGCCTTCAAGATCAGGGGATCCCGCCGTCGAGAAGATTTCCACCGATCCGCGCAGATTCGACTGCACCAATCCCCGCACGAGCTGCATACCCAAACCGTCCGACGTTTGCAGATTGAATCCCTCTGGCAGCCCCTGCCCGTCATCGGCCACCCGCAATCGCAGGTGCCCATCATCCTGCACGCCGCTGATGCGTATCTCACCACTCTCGCGATTCTCGAAGCCATGCTCGATGGCGTTCGAGATGAGCTCGTTCAGGATGATCGCCAGCGTCGTCGCCTGCTCACTCGGCACCAGGAAAGGAGCCGACCCAATGCGGAAGCGGACCGTGAGGTGCGGCGGCACGATGTTGCCCCGCAGGATGCCGACGATCTTGCGTGCGATCTCATCCACAGGCGCCATGCCAAGTTGCGTGTTCGAGAGCAGATCATGGGTCGCGGCGATGCCCTGAATACGATCGACGCTCTCTATCAACACCTGCTCCACCTCGGGCATCTTTGCGCGCCGCCGCTGCATATTGAGGATCGAGGCAACTTGCTGGAGGTTGTTCTTCACGCGGTGGTGCATCTCGCGCAGCAGCACCTCTTTGGTACGCAGGCCCTGGCGCGTCTGCTCGAAGAGGCGTGCGTTCTCCATCGCAATTGCCGCGACATTGGCAAACGTCACCACCAGCTGGAGTTGGTGGGCGTTGAGCATGTGGCGCTGGCTGCTAAAGACACAAAGCGCACCTAACGGACCACGCACCGTCGTCAGCGGCGCACACAACACAGCATGCTGATCGCCGATCACCTGGGGCAGCCCGTGCAGAAAGCAGCCCTCGTCGCTGCGCATGCAATCGACCTGCATGCTCGGCTCGGACGAGCGCACCACGCGCCCCACACAACACTGCCCGACCTGTACAACACTGTGCGCAAGATCGCGCGCATCAAAGCCATGGCTCGCCACTGCCCTCAGCCGTTGCGTCACTGGGTCTAGCTGAAACAGCACCGACCGATCCGCGCCGCTGAGCAGCACCGCCTGCGCGACGATGATGCGCAGCACGTTATCCAGCACCAGCGTAGAGGTCACCAGCGCCGAGACACGATGGAGCGTGCTCAGCTCATGCACCTTGCGCCGCAGCTCCTCGTCGGTCTGTTCATAGAGCCGGCCATTCTCGATATTCATCGCGAGCTGACCGGCAACAATTTCAAGGAACGCCACATCGTCCTCACCGAAAGTGTGAGGATCGCGCATCTGCACGCTGATGACTCCCTCCAATTTGACCGTCGTGAAAAAGATGATCGGCACGGAGAGTAGTCCGCGATAGGGAGTGGCGTATGCGCCGGCTTCCTGGGCAAAGCGCGGATCGGCGCTCGCATCCGAAGTCAGCAGTGGATGCCCATGCTCCGCGACCCAGCCGGTGTACCCACGGCCTAATTCCAGCGTGAAGTGGCGCCCGTTACGCGGGTACGGACCGCTCGTGGCGCGAAGCTGCAACTCGCGCGTTATCTCATCGAAGAGGAAGATCACGCAGAGATCGGCCTTCATCTCCTCGGCCACAGCCTGTGCAGTAGTCACGAGCGTCTGATCGATGTCGAGAGTAGAATTGGCGGCGGCGTTGATGCGCTGCAACGCCTGCAGCCGCGTCACGCTGCGCCGGGCGAGCTCGCCTTTTTCGCTGACATACCGATTCTCGACAGATTGAAACTCGCGTGTAATCGTCACGGTGATGCGAGTGACGAGCGAGCCTAGCAACATCTGCGCCTGCGCCATTGATGGGGGATCGTCCGCGAACAGGTCATTTATAGCCGTGGCAAGCGCCTCTTGCCATCGCTGTAAATAGGTCAGGCGCACTTCCAAGCGGCCGCCATTTTCAGCAAGCCGGCGCGCCGATGCCTCGAAGCGCGGCAAGTAGACTTCGGGAGCCGCGCCGCAGAGTGCCTCAAGCAGCATCGCGGCATCACTGCCCTCCTCCGGCGCAGAGCTGTCGCCCTCCCATTCACTCAGGCGCAGGCGCAGGTCTTGATAGCGCGCCCGTAACGCTGAGTAGACATCTCCATTGGTCATTGCAAATCTTGCCCCTTGCGCCCCTCGATCCCCGAACGGTCTCAGTTTGTGCACGGGCGCTCACAGATGATTGTACACGATTGAAGGCGAGACGCGCCCACCTCACAATGCCCACCCAGACGCGCTGCAACACAAGAGTGCAACTCCGCTACCGTATAGTACTGCTGGGGTCCTACCCCAATTGCCGCCTGTTGTGCTTTGCCGTAAAATCGTGCGGTAGCCAGCAGTGGGGAGAGAGCGCATCGCCCATGACAGAGGCGAGCGCACAACATCTGGAGAGTAGATGATGAGGCCAGGACAATCGCATCAGGTAGCAGGTGTGATAAGCTCAACAGTCGCGCAGGCAACGCAGCATGCCACTAGCTCGACCGCGTCACGCCTGCCCATAGTAACGCGTAAACCTGCCCTCGCCCCCCAGGACACTACCGCAACGTGGGATCGTCGCCTCTATTCGGGCTTACGCGTCAATTGCGTGCCTGCGGAGGTGCGTGCCACTCTCGCCGAGGCGCTTGGCAACATCGGTGTCGAGGCAGAGTTCCTGCTGATGCTGGTCAATGCCTTCCCTGGCACCGAAGCGCCTTCACGCCAACACGGAGAGGCATTCCTGCTGCGGCTCGAAGCGTCAGCGCAGCGCATCCAGCATGCCGCCGCAGCATTGGAGGTCGCGACGCAGAGCTATCTCACAGCACTCGATGCAGGCTATCCCACGGTGCGCGCCGAAAGTGAGCATGCCGAGATATGGTGGCAAGGCTTTTCCTATGTGGGTATAGGGAGTGAGCCATTGGAGTTGCGTCTACGCCGTTGCGGCTTCGCCTATCGGCATGTTGTCGCCACCCACCTCGCATCGAATGTCGAGGCAATCGTCGAGCAGATGGCGCTCACGCTCCACGCTCTGAATACGCTGCCTCCCGCCGGAACACTACCTGCGGCAACCCTTTACCAGAGCCTCTACGAGCTTTCATCGACGCTCCAGGGATACGTGATTCCGCATCACATCACTAATACAAGCGAGAGTATGCCAGGTATCTTCACCAGCATCAGATATCTGCACGCATTGACCGCCCAGGAAGATACCTCACTCGCGAGCGATATCGCATGGGCGCATGCGCAGTACAACTACGCACACAGCATGCTAGCCACAGCCACTGCGTCTCGTTCATCCGGGCCTGTCAATATGTCCGCCCTCGACACCCGGCAATCAGCCCTGGCAGCGGTGAGCGACTGGCAAGAAGTGCTCGCAACCTTGGAAACACTGACGAGAGGGACAAGCTCTCCAAGACGCTGATGTATTTTTAATTGTATTAGGCGGTTGCTGGATATGGCACGACATTTGCTGCGCATGTCTTCTTTTATGAGCGTCAGAATGTGATGTCACCTGGTTGCATAACCAGTGATATCCCTACGCTACAATCTCAGTGGATCACCGCGATCATCAGATAGTACGCTTGTTTGCTTTATTCAATTACTGAACGAGGAGTGGCGAAATGAGCTATGGCGGCGCAAACGACAAAGGGCAAGGTGGCTCGGGCGGCTTCGGCGGCGCTCACAAGAGTGGCGGAGCCGGCAGCGGGAAAGATGGTGAGCCGCCCAATCTCGCCGCCTATTCACCTGAGCCCAAATACGATCTGGCAACCATTGTGCAGCTCGTAGGGGTCCGCCCCATGATCCTCTGGGGCTGGGAGCAACAGCTTGGCATCCCTGCGCCCGCGCGCATCCCCTCCGAGGAACCGAATGGCGCCACTCGCCGCTACTCAGAGCGCGATCTAGTGGCTTCCATCTGGCTTCGTGACCAGATTCTCCATGGCACCGCACCAAATGAGGCAGCGGCAAAGCTACTGGGCGCGCAACGCCCATACGCTGACGATGTTGGACAGCCATCCTCCGCGAGGAACGCATTGACGCAGGGGCCCACCCCGCGCGGCCCGGTCGTGACCAGCCCCTTACGCGACAGCACCTTCGTGCAGGGACGTTCCTCTGTCTCGGGAAGGCTCACGTGGGGAATGGAGCGCAGCGCTACTAGCAGGCCACTCGGGCAATCTGGGCCACTGCCCGGTGTTACGCGTGGTGCGCCATCTGGGCCACTTATGATCAACAACCCAGTAGCTGAGCCAAGCCCACACAGTGATGCGCTTCGGGGCAACGGCCCTGTTTCTAATCCAGGCGCATTTCCCGGTGGGACACCACAGCATATGCAAACGGGAGGGCCATCAGGTGCACTTGGCCGGATCGGGCCGCGCAGCGTGCCCGATCCGGCTACGCCCAACCCATGGAACAGTATGCAGCCTCCGGTGTCGCATGCGCCAGCCATGTCGCGGCCACTGGCGCAGATAGTATCTCCACCATCGTTGCCACCACAGCAAGATACGCTCACCGGCAATGAGGGCGGCATCAATGCGTCTGGCGTCTCCTGGATCGGCCCCGGTACGACACATGCCCGTGGGGGAGAGCTTCGCGCACTGGTACCGCAATTGGTCCGTGCATTCGCGGCGTTTGACAACTACACCGCGAGCCGCATCGTCCGTGAGGCGCTAGCAACACGATCAGTCGAAACAGTCTGCATTAGCTTGCTGCAGCCCGCGCAGGCACGCGCGAGTGAGATGTGGGCACGCCGTGAGCTGACAATGCCCGAGGAGCGCTTTGCGCAAAACTTCGTGCGTGGTATCCTCTTCTCGCTGTTCCACAATACGCCGGAGCGCTTCGATGGGCCAACGGTATTTGTCGGCTGTGGACCCCGTGAGTTCAACGATATTGCCGTGTTGATGCTGGCTGTATTCTGGCGCCACGCTGGGTTGCGCGTCGTCTACCTGGGAACGGATCTCGAGGCCGCCCCATTGGTCGATGAGATCCGAGCCCGACGGCCTGCGCTCGTAGCACTGACAGCCACAGCACCACAACGTGTCCGCTCGCTCGCCAAGGTTGCCAAGATCATCACACAACTTGAGGCGCCGCGTCCCATCTTTACGTTCGGCGGCCCGGCCTTTGCCCGCAACCCTGAGCTGCAGCGCAGAGTGAGCGGTGTGTATCTTGGCGACGACGCGGCAACAGCAACCTGGCACGTCACCAATCTGCTGGGCGCAGATCGCTTCACTGCTCCTGGTGCGTAAGGGATGGACTGCATTCTCAGCATCCACGTTTCAGGGAGTAGGTAATCGCCCCCTGCTCGTCGACGAGCGGGGGGCGATTACCTGAATGCGCGGTCCTTCAGCTACTTCGATTGGTTTGACTGGCTGGGAGCATCCTCACCCGTGCTCGTGCCATTCTCCTGGCTCTCGCGCTCAAGCTCGTCCTTGCGCACCAGCCTGGTCCCGACCCAGACGTAGTCCGAGATATCCACCCCGAGTTTGTCGCCAGCTCGTGAGGAGGCTGCCGATTCTTCTGGCTTGCCTGCTGCTTCACCTCCAGAACCCTTGGCGGCGCTGCCGCCTTTCTCGCCGTCCTGTGGAGATGGAGCAGTGGCCTTCGTGCGGAAGCCGTTCCTGAGCGCCCCAGGGGACACAGGTCCAGCAGTGTCTCCTGCCCGATGCCCGTTAGGTGCAGGCCGCCCCGACGAGCTAGTGACGCCTGACTCAGCCGGCGCAGCTCCTCGCGCACCGTTTGCGGTTCCTTCAGTCGCGCTCACTGCTGCTCGCGGACGAGGCGTGATGCGCGGCTCCGTCGCCACCCCCGATGCCTGAGCACGTGGCACGAAGTGCGCAACGCGCGTGCCGTCCACCTGTTGGAAGCGCACGTATTCAGGCGAGACTTGCTTGGAGAAGCTCTTGGCTTTCGGCGCTTCGACGATAATTTCCTCAGGGCGCAGGCGCCGCCAAACCTCAGGGACGACCGTCGTCATATCCCCTACGCGATAGCTATACTGCGCCTGGACCCGCGCCCTGGCGCATAGCGCCGCAACCTTCGCCAGCGTCGCGCGGGCCTCCTCATCGTAGAGGTAAGGATCGTTGAATTGGAGCAGGCGCACCGTACGCTGCGTCGGTTGAGCGATATACAGGAAGACGAGCGTGCGCCCGGCAGCGCTTTCTATAGCAGCGCGTGCCACGTCAAGATTGTGTTCCGCCTCGGAAGTAAGCACCACCAGCACACCATGCGGAATGCGCCACAGCGCCGAAATCATTGGCGGCGCCTCGCCGATACTCCGCTGCCGGTTATAGTGAACCACCGAGATCCCAACGCCGAGCACCGTCAACGTGCCGCCGAAGGCCGTCGCCAGCGGCTTGCTGATCAGATTGACGCCCCAGGCACCCACGACCAGCACGGTGGTAAAGATGCCAAGATAAAATTTGACGCTCGGCCAGAGACGGCTGAAGGCGGTTCTCATGAGGCTTGTCTGCGCGGCGATCGCCGAGAGCCTGACCGCAATACGCTGCTGCACAGCACGCCAGCGCGCCACCATCTGTGGATCGAGACGCTCCTGTATCAGAGATGCCACGCCTGAAGAGGCAACATGTGTCCCCTCGTCGGGCTCGTGCTCGTCTACGACAAATGGCGTGCCATCGCGTCGCTCACGCCAGCGAATCACGTCGAGGGAGATGCACGTCAGCGAGAATGCGCCCAACAGGCCAAAGGCATACAATTCGCCCAGGATCGTGATATTGCCACCCACAGCAATCAGCACCGCCATGGGAATAACCGTCGCCAGTATGATCGAGATATACGGCGTGCCACGGCGCTTGCTTATGCGCTCTACAACCTTGGGGAAGAACTGCATG
>DASVOW010000232.1:0-12221 GCA_036383155.1 Ktedonobacterales bacterium | reverse complement strand
CGTTCGACCCGCAGCAAGACATCTTGCAAAGAATGAAAAAGCGGAAAAGGAGTTCCAGTCAGGATTCTCCCTGGTAGAGTTTGTGCAGGACGTAATGGGCCACACGGACGCCGTCGACGGCGTGGTAGCGCACGTAGTCGGGCGAGAGCGCCAGGCCACCTGCGGATGGCGCGGCGCGCGAGTGCGTGATGCGCTTCGCGGTCTCAGCCTCGGCCACAATTTCGTCAGGCCGCACGATCGCTGCGATGTCGAAGACTTGCCGCGCGCCACCCACGGCGTAAAGATACCTGCCTTGAATCCCCTCTTCCGTACACCTCCGCTTTGCGCGCGAGAGTATGGCTTGCGCGTCCTCATCGAGCGCAAAGCGATCGCGGACCTCGAAGATGCGTGGGGGCGGTAGATGCGTGGGCGCCGCCAGGTACAGGAATATCGGCGGGTGCTCCTTCGCCTCGACCATCGCTGCCTCGATTGCGGCCTTGCTCTGCCGCTTGTCTGCCGTGAGCACGACCAGGCGCACTCCAGGGATACGTCGGGGTGTGTCGAGGAAGACGACAGGGTAGCGCACAGACTGGTAGCGATAGTGCACTACAGCGACAGCAAGCCCCAGTGCTGTCAGGCCGCCGCCAAAGGTCGTCGCCAGTGGCTTGCCGACCAAGTTGGTGGCCCACGCGACGAACACCAGCGCTGTCGTAAGGAAGCCCAGGTAATATTTGAGCTCCGGCCATGCCTTCGCCGACACACGGGCGAAGGTTGCTGTGAACGGACGTAGGCGCGTCTGGACGCGTGTTCCAAGCGCAGTGGAGAAAGCACTAGCTCGCTCACCCAGACCGCCCGTTCGCTCCGAGACGATGTGATTGGCGCGGCGCATGAAGGTGGACAAGGGCGTGTCGGCGCGAGCCTTAGAGGTGGCACCATGTCCTGGATTATTCCAGTTCGGATTGTGCCCGTTGTGCACGCCGTCTGCGTGCAGCCCGTTCGTCTTCACGAGCTCTGGGTCGATCTCGGCGCCGATGTGGATGTCGCTATGGCGCTCACGCCAGCGGATGACGTCTATCGAGAGGCACATGAGAGAGAATGCGCCAAGCAGGCCGAAGCCGTACAATTCGCCAAGGAGGTCGATGTTGCCGCGCACGGCTATCAGTACGGCGATGGGGACGAACGTCACGAGAGCGATGGCCACGTGTGGCGTGCCGCGCACCGCATTGGTGTTGCGGAAGGCGCGGGGAAAGTAGCCCAGGCGAGAGAGTGCGAGCACGACATGGTAGCCGCCGATGATGGCGGTGTTGCTGGCGAAGACGAGCAGTGCAGAGGCGGCGACCGCCGTGGAGATTGCCAGCACGGGGCCGCCATATGCGCCGGCTAACTGCGAGATGAATTGGGCCGGCTCCGGCTGACCAGTGAAGCCGGAGCCGGCAAACGTGCCACGGAATCGCGGATCGGTGAGCAGAACCGTGGAGAAAATGGTGAGCAGCGGGCTGCTGAAGCCTACCGTCAGCGCTACGCCCGCCAGCGCCGTCGTCACCGTCTTGCTGCGCGGCACACGCATGACAGGAGCAAGCTGGGCGATGCTCTCCAGTCCAGAGAAGGCAAGGAACGCACCTGCATACCCAGTAAGGACTGTGACAATGGTGAGATGGCTGCCGGTGAAGATGTCGCGGAACACGATCAGGATGTCGTGGAGCGGCACGCGCGCGAGCACTACGAACACGATCAGAAGGTCGCTCACGAACGCGATCGAAGCGATGACCGCACTCACGGCCGCACTCTCCTGGATCCCCCACCAGTTGAGCACGCCGAGCCCTGCCACGATAAGCACAGTGACCAGCACGACATACGGTGTAAGGGCGGGGAAGACCACCGAGAAGTAGTGCAAGCCGGACAGCGAACTGATGGCGGCCGTCAGGAAGTAGTCGATGAGGATGAACATGCCGCCGAGCGCGCCGGCCCACGGGTTCAGGCCGCGTGTGGCGACGGTAACCTCGCCGCCACCCTCGGGAAAGCGCACGCTGGCCTCGGCGTACTTGAGTGCGAGCAGGAGGAAGACCAGGAGCGTCAGCGCAACGAAGAAGCCGGCCAGGTGCTTGACTTGCCCATAGAGGATGCCGGGCACGTAGTAGACCGATGTGCCGATGTCTGCGAAAACCACCGCCCAGCACAGGAACGGCCCAAGGCGCTTGCCAGCGCCATGCTCCCCTGCGCCTCCGTGCCCGTTTGCCGCCCCAGTAGCTGGCGTGGAATGCCCCCCCGCATCGCCTTGTTGGATCACCGGAGTCCTCCCTCCCCGATGGTTGCCTCGCTCGCGGCACACCGCTCCACAGTTATGTGAGACCTCGCAACGACTACCGGTTATCCCGGGAATCTCGCCGGGACGCGAGACCGTCTATTCGGGTCCTCCGCGACATTTGACGTTCGCTCAGATGAGACGCGGACCACGTGACGAGGACCGCAAGGAGAAGAGGGTATGCACCCAGTCTGGGAGCCATCGCATCGCCCTTGGGCGCTCGAGCCGCTCCCACTCCTGGAGGTGCCACAAAGCTGTGCGCACCCGTTCGCGTTCGCGGATCAGCTCAGCTTCCTCGGGTGTGGCGGGGACGAATCGGTCGCCCTGCCACACGCAATACTCGGTGAAAGGCGTATCGAAGGCCTCTGCATCACGCGGCGACTCCTTGGGCGAGGGGATCTGGTCGTCCATTCAACACATCACCTTCTGGCAGCGGCAGCGTTAGTTGCTGCGATGTCACCTTCTCGGTGTAGTGGGCAGTAGAGGCGGTACATGCCAGCGCCCGACATCTACACCACAGAGACATAGGGGATGGTGCTTGCTGCAAGTGTAACAGCCGGTGGCTCCATCGGTTTAGGCAGAAACATTGGTTATGGGACAGCATTTGTGCGCAGAATCCCGTCAGAGGTGTTCGACATCACGTGCATTCAAGAGCCGCAACGGCTGACTGGGGCTGAAGCGGAGGGCACAGATGAAGGTGCAATATTCCCGTAAATTCAGGAGCTCGCGAACGTTGACACAGTGCGATAAACGTCCCAGGGCGAGCTCCGAGCCTGCTGTCGCAGATGTGATCGCCGTCGGTCCCACTATAGAAGCCCGAATAGCGTTGCGGCTATCCGGGCTTCTCTACTTTTCACGTATAGGCAAGCGATTGATTTACGAGTCGTCAGTACTGCCCAGGCGCGACTCTGCCTTGCCAAGGCCTTCCTTCAAGACGCCCTTACCCTGCTTCGCCTTGCCCTTGGCCACGTCGCTCCGGTCGTGCTTCAGATGTCCTAACGTCTCTTGCGCCTTGCCCGCGATCTTGTCTTTCGTTCCGCCCCGCCGGTGCGCCTCACCACGCTTAGCGAGGCTGCGTCGCTCGGGCTTAAGGTTCTTGCCGCTGTCCTCGTCTTGGTCATTGTACACAGTACCTCTCCTTCCCCATGGGCGGCCCGCTGGCGTAGCAACTGCGCATGCTTGCTTTGGTTGCGGTGCAAATTAATGCGTGCCTCCCGTATCTAGTTCCCTATGCACGAGCTGTGCCACGCCGTTTCTACCCGCGCCCGGACCCATTCGTACTCATCCAGCCACATCGGCATGCGACGCTGGCGCCATGGTAGCAGTAGCATAATGGCATAGCCTGTGCAAAACAATGAACAGAGCGGTGGGCTGCCAGCGCTCTGTTCACCTCGGGGGAGGAGCATGTTCATGACTCGTCAATATCAAGGTGAACGTCGGAGCCCTTGGATTCCCGAACGTGATCGACAGAGCCTTCCAGCGGCCGATCAACCGGCAGATTATCGACGTGCGAGAAATGCTCGCTGAGTAAGGACTGGAGTTGCAACTGACCCACGTCGGGGTCCACGAGCGCGAGCTCGTCCTCGCCGCAACGATTACAGTGACGTCATAGGCCCAGCAAAATGCCCCAGTGGCTGGAGTCGGCGAAGGATCGGGGGGTAGCCATCGCCCTAGAGGCGTCTTCACGTACCACCAGACCACGAATTCAGACGGAATTCGTCATGCAATCAATGAGGAGCATACCTATGGCTAATCAGAGCCCACAACAGGGCGATCAGGAGATCGCAAATCAGCAAGCTGCGCAGCAGCACTCAGTACCTGTCCAGCCAACGCCCGCACAGCCCGTTCCTACTCAGCCGGTGGTGCCCGCACAGCCTCAACAGGGCGCACCCCTCGGGAACACTGTAGGTGGACTGACGAGCGGTGTAGGCGAGGCGGTTGGCGGATTGGGCCAGGGGCTTGGGCAGGCAGTCGGCGGCATAGGTGAGGGCCTTGGCCAGACATTGGGCGGCGTCGGCGGCGCTGTGGGTGGCCTGCTGGGTGGGCAGCCAGCGGCACCGCAACAGGCGGCACCGCAACAGGCGGCACCACAGCAGGTAGCGCCCCAACCGCAACAGCCTGTGCAAGCGGCACCGCCACCGCCCGCTGCTCCCGCCCCGCAACCCGCGACGGAGGGCCAGCCCGATCTGACGGCCCAACTGCAGCAACTCATGCAGCTCAAGCAATCGGGCGCACTGAGCGAGGAAGAGTTCCAGGCGGCGAAGGCCAAGCTGCTCGGCAGCTAGCGCCTCGGGCGAGGCACTGCGCCCGAGGCGCGGTGGACTTTGCTCACAACGGAGGTGGACGTGGCCAAGCTGGGAGCGTATAGGCGCACCCGGACGCCCGGCCACCTCTTCGGCTGTCTACGATAGGGCGGGCCGCGATACTACAGCGTACGGCAGTGCGCCACATGCCAGCGTTTCGACTTGTACGCCGTCAGTGAACAATTCAATCTGCACACAGGAACGGTGTTCCCCAGAGTATGCAAGACAAGGCAAGGGCAATACTATCGGTGAGTGGTAGCGGGTAGTGGTGCCCCGAAATAGTATCGCGACATCCGATAGCATCCAGTTACTCCTCGCGCAGCAGATCATCTTAGTGTACGCCTATCCAATCTCGACAGAGTGCATGCATCTCTTCCGCAACGTGTCACATTACCAAATACTGTATCCGGGTCCCATAGCATAGCGCAGTAGCGTTTGCGAGCCTGTCAGACACTGGCGAGCACTCAGGCAAGGCCGCTTGGATTCTCGGCGAAGCTCCGCCATGTGGCCACTAGCCGAAGGTCTAGCGTGGGCGCCGTCCGAACGGGGGGTGTAGCCAGGATGGGCGCGGCGTATCCTCTGAGCAACAGCTATCGCCACTGGAACTGGTGACGTTGCACCGATGTACGGGGCGCTCGTCACTGATCCACTGCTGAGGGGCGGTAGCAGCGAAAGCAACGCTGAAAAGCAGAACAACGAGGAGTTTTTCCCTATGACAGATGCAGATATGAGCGCACAGGTGCCCCAACCACAGCAGCCACAGCAGCCAGCACAGCCGCAACCAATTCAGCCGGTGCAACCAATTCAGCCGGTGCAGGAGACGACACTGAGTGCGTTCTCCGACCAGCTCGCGGGCGTAGTCGAGCAGGCTGCGCGCTCCATCGTCACCGTCGCGGCGCGCGCGCGGCAGTCGGCCAGCGGCATCCTCTGGTCCACGGGACAGGAGACTGTCGTGTTGACCGCCGATCATGTCATCGAGCGCGAGGACGACATCACAGTAGTGCTTCCTGATAAGCGTGAGGTGAAGGCACAACTCATTGGGCGTGACCCTGGCACCGATCTCGCCGTGTTGCGGCTCCCTGGCGGCGATCTGGGCGCGAATGCCGCGCCGGCGCAGATTGCCGAGGGCGTGCGCGTCGGCAATCTCGTGTTGGCGATCGGGAGGCCGTCGCCTAGCGGGCCACGCGTCTCCTTTGGCGCGGTCAGCAGCATTGAAGGTCCGCGCCGCTCATGGCAAGGGGGCGAGATCGAGGCCATCATCTACGCCGACGTCACGCTCTATCCAGGGTTCTCCGGTGGTCCGCTGGTGGATCTCTCGGGGCGCGTCGTCGGACTGAATAGCTCGCAACTCACACGCCAGAACAACACGGCGATTCCGGTCGCCACGCTGCGCCGCGTCGTCAGCACGCTGCTCACGCATGGCCGGGTGCGGCGCGGCTATCTGGGCATTGGCACGCAGCAGGTGCCACTGCCGGCGGCTCTCGCACAGAAGGCCGGCGTTACACAGCAGACAGCACTGCTGATTGCCACCGTCGAGCCGGGTAGCCCCGCGGAGACTGGCGGGCTGCTGCTGGGTGATCTGGTGCTCTCGCTCAACGGGCAGCCTGTGACCGACGTGGAGGCGCTGCGCGCTCAGCTCAGCGGCGACCGACTGGGGCAACCGCTCGCGGTGAAAATCCTACGTGGCGGCGAGCCTCGCGACATCAACGTGACCGTCGGCGAGCGGGCGTAACGTACTCGAACATTCTCCCCATCTCGCCTCTCATCCAGAGGAGGGATGGGGTCCCTATAGATAGCGAACTTTCTTCTGGCTGTGAAATGGAGCTTTTTCTATGTCGAATGCGACTGTCGATACATTCGCGGCGGCGCTCTCAGAGAGCCTGGCCGAGACGGCGGCGCGCGTGCGGGCCAGCGTGGTGCAGGTGCGCGCGGGCCGCAGCGGGGTCGGCTCCGGCGTCGTGTGGAGCGTCGGGCAGGCTGACGCCGACGGAGAGGCCGAGGCGACGGTGATCACCAACGCGCATGTCGCGCGAGCTACCCGCGAGACGACTTTTACGCTGGGGCTCGCCGATGGGCGCGAGATCCAGGCGACGCTCGTCGCCATCGATCCCGGCCACGATCTTGCTTCGCTGCGCACGAAGGCTAGTGGCCTACGGGCGGCGCCTGTGGGCGACTCGTCGGCGCTGCGCGTGGGTGAGATAGTACTCGCGGTGGGCAATCCGTTTGGCCGCGAGGGCGCTGTCACGACTGGCGTCGTCGCGGCGCGCGCGCCGGCTGATCCTGATATGGATGTCGAGCCAGCCGAGGAGGAGGAGCGCCCCGACCGCTCACGCTACGGGCGCGGGCGCTGGCATCTGCCCGGTGTGGACTTGATCCAGGCGGATATCAGCCTCTACCCTGGCAATTCCGGCGGACCACTGGCGGATGCACGCGGGCGCGTCGTCGGCATTAACGCGATGATTGGCGGCGGGCTGGCTTTTGCCATACCCAGCCGGACTGTGCAAAACTTCTTGCAGGAGGTCGATCGTGCCGTGACGCCGGTCTATCTGGGCGTGCAGGTGATCACGGCGCCGTTGACGCCTGCTCTACGACAGCGAGCAGGCGTGGCACAGGAGACAGCAGCGCTGGTGATGGGGGTCGAGCCAGGTAGCCCGGCTGAGGAGGCAGGCATTCAGATGGGAGACGTGCTGCTGGCGCTGGATGGTCGCGCCATCCGCGAGGCCGAGCAACTGGGGCGCCTGCTGAACCGCGCCGACGTGCCGAGCAGCCAGCAACGCACGATCACGCTGCTGCGCGGCGGCGAGAAGCGCGAGATGGCGCTGGTTCCGGCGCCGCTGGCACGTGCTGCCGCATAATATATCTGTACGTATCAACCCCCTCTCGGTCGAAGCCTTCGACGAGAGGGGGCGTTTGGCTTTTCTGTTCAATGCTGTGTCATCCACGTATGAGAGGATCTGCGGCGCATGCGTGTATATGTTGTTGCTGCGTATCCGACGGTGCGGGCGGGACTGGCCGCCCTGGTGCGCGAGCAGGCCGGCTGGAGTCTTGTCGGTGAGGGATCGCCCGCCACGCTAGTACGCGCGGCATCGTCGGATACGGCGAGCACGCCAGCCAGCGGGGCAACGGGAACGGGCGCTGCTGCGACGCTGCCTGTGACGCCGGATGTCGTGCTTGCCGATCTGGAGGGCGTCGCGGATATTGACGCGCTGGCGGCGGCGCTCGTCGCGCTGGAGCCACGTGGCGGCATCGTGGCACTGACTACACCGACGATTCCCGGCCAGCGCGGACGGCCAAGGCCGGGCGAGCAAGAGATGATGCGCATGCTCGGCGATATGGCGCGCGTCACTGGGGAGAGCGGCCTTGCCTTCGGCGCGTTGCTGCGGGATGCGACGCCGGATGAAATCGTACCGGCGATCACTGCCGTTGCCAGCGGGTTGATTACACTTGACCGTCGCCTCGCGGGCGACCTCTTCGCCGCCTCGCAGCGCGTCGCCGCGCCTGCAGCCGAGCGCCCAACCACATCGGATGAGCCACTGACAGCGCGCGAGCTAGAGGTGCTGCAGTTGATGGCGCAGGGGCTACCCAATAAGACGATCGCGGCGCGTCTGCGCATCAGCGAGCATACCGCCAAGTTTCACGTTTCGGCGATCATGATGAAGCTGGGTGCAGCCAGCCGCACGGAGGCGGTAACACGCGGCGCGCGGCTGGGTCTGTTGATCTTGTGATGCTGAGGCTGGTGATCCATTGGGGTTGCCCCACTTTCGATAGGAGGCGCTGATTGAGGTAGCTGGTAAGGGGGGAAGGATAGCGCATGTGGCGCGGCTGGTGAGCATGTCTCAGGAAACTATAAAACTATACAACGCCCTGCTCGCATGCTATGCTCTATTGTAGCCCTCGCGCTGGTTCACTTCAGTGCTATGGGGCAGATAGCCGTACCTGTTGTCGCAGGTACGGCTATCGCGCAGTATACACCAGAATAGCAACGGCGGGGTCTAGATACCCCGCCGAGAGATGCCCACCGGTAGAGGGCAGGCATGGACGCCAACTTAAAGATTGTTGCTGATGTTTTGGAAGATCGAGGCGATCTGCGGGCCAAGCAGGATCAGCGTGCCGATGACGACGACGGCGACCAGCGCGATGATCAGCGCGTACTCGACGAGTCCCTGGCCACGTGCGCGTGAGAAGAGACGAGACAGCATGCAAAAATCTCCTTTGCGCTACTCTGAGACAAGCAGCGAGCTACGTTCTGGCTGTACTAGGACGGAAAGAAGCGTTCTCCTTTCCGTCAACGGGAGCATAGTCCCCCTTCACAATGGATAACGTTCATCTCAGCGAATCGTAATGTGATATGGCTCACATCAAGTGGCAACTACGCAGAAATACAGATCAGCCAATCAGGCGACACGCGGCGGTGGCGGTGGCTACGTCGCAACTCGTCACTCAGAGATTGCGCAGAGGATGCGAGCACGTCTATGCATCCTCTGCGGGTCGCTGCATCCTCTGCGCAGCGAAAACACGTGATGGGGCATCGAGTATAAGGAACGGTGGATGCGAAAGCGGGCGTCGGCAGGACTACTCCGCGACGAGATGGCGGGCGACGTAGGCGGCGAGATTGTCGATGGAGTCGAAGTTCTCCGGAAGCAGATCATTTTGATCGACGCTGAAGGCGTAGGTTTCTTCGACGAAGAGCACCAACTCCAACACGCCGGTGGTATCGACGATACCCTGCTCCAGCAATGATGCGCCGTTGTCGAGCTGGGCAGTGGTGCCGTTGCCATTATAGAGGAAGTTTTGCGTGATGAAATCGCGGATCTGATCGCGGATGAGCGCGGTATCTAAGGTTTGAGTTGGCTTAGTCACAGGTGGATGCTCCTAGCTAGTGGCTGCTCGATACGAGTCGGACTCTGCCGATGCGCCGTGCTTGCCCTATTCTGTCTATCGATTCATCAGGGTTCCGCTACGCTCATGAGACATCGTGATGAGGGTATAGTACACCGTCGTCGCAATGAGGCAAACGTGATGCGTACCGAAGTCCCATGAGTGGGAAGGAAGTGAAGCATTCCGCCTATGCGGGCGATCATACGCCGGTTGACGCGACATGCGCCTGAATGACGAGTTGTCACATCTCAAGCGATTCTTAACTCATTCACTACGTGATGAATCGTATCGAGCGGGTACTATCCACACAGATAATTGAAGGCGTATTGAGACGTTGTAGCTGCACTCAATCGCGTGAGATACCTGTGAGCGCAGAGAAAGGTTCAAAGGCGTATGTCCATGTCGCAGGAGAAATTGCTCACGTATCGCTTCGGTTTTGTCATGGAGCAAAATCTGGGACATCGGACGCATTATCGCAACCTGTTGCGTTACGTGCGCGAGGATCAGACAGTCAGCCCTACCTGGATGCCCATAGAGTTCGACTCACCGCGCCTGCTGATGCGTCTGCCAGTGATTAGTAGCAATTGGTCTGCACGCTCCAGCTTGATCGCATGGAACGCAGTGCGGCGGGCGCACCAGGCGCAGCAACTGGCGGCAGTCTTTTACCATACGCAGGTGACATCATTGCTCGCGCCGCTGCATCGCGGCCTGCCATCGATCATCTCGTTGGACGCTACGCCGATCAATTACGATAGCGTCGGCACATACTATGGGCATAGCTCAGGCGGACGGATGGAACGCTACAAGTACGAACTGAATCGTCGCGCTTTTGAGCATGCTGTGGCCCTGGTGACGTGGTGCCGCTGGGCGAAAGATTCGCTGATTCGCGACTATGGCATCGCGGAGGAGAAGATAACGGTGATCGCGCCGGGCGTGGATCTGGCCCAGTGGCCGGGCCACTGGGCGCGCGAGCGCGCACGAGACGCCGAGACGCGCAAGCCGCATCTGCTGTTTGTTGGGGGTGATTTCGAACGCAAGGGCGGAGAGGTGCTGCTGGAGTGTTTCCACCGCTACTTGCAGGATACGTGCGAGCTGTCGATCGTCACACAGTCACCGGTGGCCCCAGAACGGAATCTGCATATCTATCATAACGTGGCGCCTAATAGCGATACGCTGCTGCGCCTGTACGCACAAGCTGACATCTTTGTGTTTCCTACGCTGGCTGACTGCGCCCCATTGGCGGTGCCAGAGGCGATGGCCGCCGCGCTGCCAGTGGTGTCGACACGCATTGGGGCGATTCCTGAGATGGTGCGCGATGGCGAGCAAGGGTTGCTGGTGGAGCGAGGCGGTGCGGATGAGCTCTATACAGCATTGAAGCAACTGATGGATTCGCCGGAGCTGCGTATGCGTATGGGCAATCGCGGACGCGAGACGGTCTTGGAGGAGTATGATGCCGGTCACAATGCGCAGCGACTGCTCGATCTGCTCAAAGACGTGACCAATCGCGCACATCAACTGCCACAGCCAGCACAGACAGAACTTGTGGCAGCACGGCGCTGAATGTTGCATCAGCCCGAATCGCGATCGAATAACGGCAGCATGGATGGTCTCAACACGGACGTTGTGATCTTAACGTGCTCGCAACGTCGTCCATGCTATATCAGCACTCTGAGCATGATACTGTGTTGACATAGAAACCTAGGTGATTTTGCGGATGTGCTATGCGGAGATTGTATGAGCATTGTAGTGACGGGCGGAGCAGGATTCATCGGAAGACATCTGGTGACGCGTCTATGCGAGAGCCGGGCGGCATTTGGCGTGACTGATGAGCCACTCGTCGTGCTGGATAACTTGCGACGCGGCTCGCGTGAAGCGCTTGCTTCGCTGGTCACGCAGGGCCAGGTGCGCTTCGTCGAGGGGGATATCCGCGACGCCGCGACGTTGGCCGAGGTGATGCGTGGAGCGACGTACGTATTCCATCTGGCGGCGCAGGCGAACGTAATGGGCGCCGAGGACGATCCTGACTATGCCTTCACCACGAATGTCGAGGGCACCTATCGTGTGGTACAAGCGGCGGCACATGCGGGTGCGCGCCGCGTTGTCTTTACTTCATCGCGTGAGGTCTACGGCCAGCCGGTGAGCCTGCCGGTCGCGGAGGACGCGCAACTCGCTCCTAAGAACGGATACGGCGCGAGTAAAGCAGCCGGCGAGATGCTCTGCCGTATGGCGGCCTCGCGTGGGGGGCTGGAGATGGTGACGCTGCGGCTGGCAAATGTGTATGGGCCGGGCGACACGGGGCGGGTGATTCCGCTCTGGCTGGAGTGCGCGGAGCGTGGTGAGGAGCTGTTGATCTACGGCGGAAATCAGGTGCTGGACTTCATCTGGGTGGGTGACGCGGTAGATGCATTGTTGCGCGCGGCATTGGCCCCACGCAATCTCTTCGCAGCAGCGGGCATACTGCCAGATGAACATGTCGAGCCAGGATTTTTTGTCGCGTTGAATGTTGGCACGGGGCGCGGCACGGCAATTCGTACACTTGCCGAGCGGGTGTGTGAGGTGACGGGGCATGACGTGAGCATTCGTGTGCTGCCACCGCGTACTGCCGAGGTCGTGCGCTTCGTGGCCGATATCTGGCTCATGCGTCGCACATTGGGTTTGCGGCCGGAGTTGCCGCTGGCATGCCTGCCGCAGCTGGTGCATGGACCGAGAAAGCCGCGAACAGCACACCGACCACAGCAGACGAAGCTCGTAACAGCATC
>DASVOW010000231.1:0-2653 GCA_036383155.1 Ktedonobacterales bacterium | reverse complement strand
GGCTGGTGCATCCACACGAAGCTCAGGTGATCTTCTTCGAAAAGCAGATCGATCGGCAGCGTGCCGACGCCCAATTCCAGGTAGATCGGCTGCTCGTCATAGGCATGGATCGCGCCTTCGTATGCCAGCGCGAACGTCGTTCCAACCGTCGGGTGGCCGGCGAGAGGCAACTCCGCGGTCGGCGTGAAGATGCGCACGCGCCTCAGCGCCTTCGGGTCGCTCGGCGGCAGCACGAACGTCGTCTCGGAATAGTTCATCTCGCGTGTGATGGCGCGCATCTCGGTATCGGAGAGGCCCGCCGCCTCAAGAAAGACGGCGAGCTGATTCCCCCCAAACGCCCTGTCTGTAAACACATCGAGTTGCACGAAGCGGTAGCGTCGCATAGTCTATCCTCTCATCTCACACCGACGATCTCTTATAGCTTACCCTATTGCCATGCGCATGAAAACGTTGATATGCCGAAAAGGTTGTAAGCTTATCAATGTTTGACAAGCACATCCGCTTATGCAAGCGGCTTAGATCCGCTGGGTATTTACTCGAGAAGTGCGGAGGTCACCGATGGAGAGGCAGTCGTTACTGCTGGTAGCGCCACGCCAAATCGAGTGGAGAGCGGAGAAGTTGCCGCAGCCTGGAGCACGCGACGTGCTGGTGCAAACGATCGCCGGGGCTGTCAGCATCGGAACCGAGCTGCCGCAGTACATGGGAACGGAGCGTCTGACGGTCGCGCATGGCTATCCACGTATGACGGGGTACGAGAGTCTCGGCGTGGTGGTGGCCCGTGGCAGTGACGTGCGCGATCTGCGGATCGGCGAGCGCGTCGTCGCCTTTTATGGACACCGGACGCATGCGATAGTAGCCCAGGAACGAGCCCTGCGTGTGCCTGAGGGCGTCTCGGATGCGCTTGCTCTGCTGGTCATCCTGACGTGCGACGTGGCGAAGGGGATTCGCAAGCTTGCGCCGTTGCCGGAGGAGGCTGTGCTAGTGACGGGAGCCGGTGGTATCGGCTTGCTGACAGTGTGGGTGCTCCGCGCATATGGCGTACGCTCCGTGGATGTGATCGAGCCGCGTGCGGAGCGGCGGCGACTGGCATTGCGGTTAGGAGCACGGTGGGCAGGTGGGCCGGGTGAGCAGCCGCCAGTTAGCGCATACCCGGTCGGCATCGAGTGTTCCAGTCGTGACGCGGGCTTCGCGCTGCTGCAGCAGTCGGCCCGGGCGGGTGGGCGCATCTGTGTGCTGGCGGATGGCAACGTAGAGCCGCTGCAGCTTGCGCCATACTTCCACACGAAAGAGCTTTCGATCGTTGGCTCAAGTGATGGATGGGACTATCACCAGCACGCGAGGTGGTATTTCGACGTTGTACGAGAGGGCGCACCAGGGCTTGAGGCGCTGTTTGAGATGGATGTGGCGGCAACAGACCTTCCTCTCACGTTCGAGCGAATGGCGCGCGGCGAGATCTCGCCAACCAAAGTGTTGGTACGTTATGCTAAAGCACAGTCATGAGCGCACTTTGACGCAAGTGTGTAGTGGCGCCTTGATGGAAACGAAAGGATGTGGCGATGTTGCCACTGGAAGGTATACGTATCGTCGATCTGTCGCGGGCGCTGGCCGGGCCCTTCTGCGCGATGCTGCTTGGTGACCTGGGCGCGGACGTCATCAAAGTCGAGGAGCCGGGAGTCGGCGACGATAGCCGCCACTGGGGGCCGCCGTTCAAAGCCGGCGAGAGCGCCTATTTCATGAGCTGCAACCGCAACAAGCGTGGCATCACGCTCAACCTGAAAACTGACGGAGCGCGTGAGGCGCTGTGGCGGCTGATCGAGCGCGCCGATGTGCTGGTGGAGAACTTTCGCCCCGGTCTGCTCGCGCGGCTCGGCTTTAGCTACGAGGCGGTCAGCACGCGCAACCCACGATTGATTTACTGCTCGATATCAGGCTTTGGGCAGGAGGGACCTGAGGCGCAGAAGCCGGGATACGACATCATTCTGCAGGGGATGAGCGGCGTTGCCAGCATCACCGGCGACCCGGATGGCCGGCCCGTGCGTGCCGGTCTGCCGATCTGCGACATCCTGGCGGGACTCTTCGCTCAGCAGGGCATCCTCGCCGCGCTCTTTGCCCGCGAGCATACCGGGCGCGGCCAGCGCGTGGAGACGACATTGCTCGGCGCGACGGTCGCGGCGCTAGGCAACTTCGCCGGGAGCTACCTGATGTCGGGCAAGGTGCCGCAGCGGGTGGGCAACAGTCACCCGCAGATCGCGCCGTATGATCTGCTGCGCACCGCCGACGGCTATGCCTATGTGGCAGGGGGCAATGATGACATCTGGCGGCGCTTCTGCCGCACGCTCGACCTACCCGCCCTGCTCGACGATCCGCGCTTTGCCACCAACGGCGAGCGCGTGCGCCACCGAGAGGCAATGCTCCAGGCTGTGGAGGCCCGCACGTCACAGATTCCGACAGACGATCTGCTCGCGCTGCTGGAGGAGGCCAAAGTTCCTGCCGGCCCGATCCGCGATATGGTGCAGGTCTTCGATAGCCCCCAGGCACAGTACAGCGGTCTCGCCCAGACGATGCAGCACCCCACTGTCGGCGAGTTTCGCACGGTCAACACGGCGCTCGCCTTCTCCGAGACGCCCGCCGCACTGCGCCTGCCGCCGCCCAC
>DASVOW010000230.1:0-4213 GCA_036383155.1 Ktedonobacterales bacterium | reverse complement strand
AGCGCGCCCTCTAGCCCACGACCACCACTGCGATTCACTACACTGGCATGCCGCGCCTGGAGGAGTGCACATCTCCTCCCGGCGCGGCATGTTTCACGTGAAACATCGACTCACCCGTGTTCGACATTCCCCACCCTGCCTGCGTGCATTGCAAAAAACGAGAGGCAAGAGCAGCGCCCTGCTTCGGTGCAGAGCACGACTAGCCCTACGATCTCTCCCTTGGGCACAGTGGTCCGAGAACGCGTAGGTGCTATGATTCCCAGTGGGCACCTTCCACCACGTGCGCATCGCAGCGCGCACTGCGGCGTAGGCAATCCTGCAAGAGCCGTGCGTGGCGGCGAGATGTTCTGGTGACTTCGCACTCACCTGCTGCCCTCAACGCGGCCCGCTGACACCGCTTGCCGGTATAGTGCTGCTGCTTTGCCTGATATTGCCCGCTGCGTTCATGACGGTGGTTTCGCAGAAGCTGGTATCTATGAATCCGGATAATGCGTCTCGGTTTGATGCCAGGAGTCCCTCGACTCAGACAGGCGATGGGGCATCACCAACCGTGGGCGGCGAGCAACGTTTGCTCATTGCGCTGACCGTGCTGGTTTTGATGATCCTGCCGTTTTTCCAGCCGGACAGACTGAGCCCAGGCCCGAAGTGGCTCATTCCGATCCTGGTCGGAGCGCTCCTGAGCGCCATCGTATTTGCTGACCCGAGCCGCATCGACCGACGATCAAGTGTGCTGCGCTTCATGGCGATTGGGCTGGTGGTGCTCTTGATTATCAAGGCAGCCTGGAGCACGGTGGTGCTCCTCGTCGACCTCGTCCACGGTGCTCCCGATCTCAATAACGCTACCGCGTTGCTCATCACGGGTGCGCTGGTCTGGTTCGCCAACAACACCGTGTTCGCCCTGCTGTACTGGGAGCTCGACAGCGGCGGCCCAGCGGCACGTGCCCTGCATCTGTCACGGTATCCAGATCTCGCCTTCCCAGGCCATCTGAATCCCGACATCGTGCCTCCCGACTGGCGGCCCGTCTTTCTCGACTACCTGTATCTCGGCCTCACGAACGCATTGGCCTTCAGTCCCACCGATGTCATGCCTCTCGCGTCGTGGGCAAAACTTACCATGGCACTTCAATCGCTCATCTCTGTGGCGATCCTCAGCCTCGTCATCGCCAGAGCCGTCAACATCCTCACATAGCTGCATAGCTGCGCTCCAGAGAGAACTGCCATCCACTACAATAGAGTGCCGCGCCTGGAAGAGTGAGAATTTCCTCCAGGCGCGGCATGTTTCACGTGAAACATCGACTCACGCGCGCTCGGCAGTGTCCGCCCCCCGCGCATTGTAAAGCGCCAGCACCATCGCCACGCACAGCGCCAGTGCCCCTGTGGCGAATGGCAACTGCAGCCCCACTCCCGCTAATGCTGCGCCCGTGATAGGCCCGACGAACCACGAGAGCTGCGACGGCAGCAGCGAGAAGTTGAGAATCGAGGCGCGGCGCTCCTCCGGCGCGAGCAACGCCAGCAACGCAATTACCGTCGTTCCGATGCCTCCCTGGAACAACCCGACCCACACGATAGCCGCCTGCAGCGGCAGCAGCGACGCAACCAGCCCACCGGTCGCGATGCCTATCGCCACCGCCCCTAGACAGATCGGCAAGACACGCCAGCGCCCGATCAGGTCGCCCAGCCTGCCCCACAGCGGTGTCGTCACCGCCATCGCAATGCCCGATGCCGTCAGCGTCGTCCCGATCACCGTCGGCAGGCTCGCTTTTGGTCCCGCATACAGCCGTTGCAGCAGGATGGGAATGAACGGTGTCACCTGCGAGATGCCATACATCGCAATGAAGTACAGCAGAAACAGCCGCGTTACCGTTGGCGACGCCGTAATATCGCCCACGGCCGCCCGCAGCAGCGCCCGCGACGATTCACTGCTAGATCGTGCGCGTCGCTTCTCGCGAATGACCAGCGTCAGCATGAGGCCCATAGCCGCCGACAGACATCCATCGACAAACAACAATGTGCGAATGCCTGGCCCCTGCGCTATGAGGCCGCCAAGATACGGCCCGATAGACGCGCCCAACGGAAAGCCTGCGCTGGCAATGCCCACGGCTAGCCCCAGGCGCTTGCGCGGCGCTCTGTCCGCCAGCAGCGCCAGCATCACCCCCGTATTGCCAAAGACAAACCCGCTCAGAAAGCGCGCCACCGCCAGCGCCCACACATTCGGGCTGAATGCGGCGAGGGTGAATACGATGCCCTCGACGTAGGCGCTACGCACGATGATCAGCTTTCGTCCGTAGCGATCGGCCCAAATTCCCCAAAACGGCAGCAGCGGTATCCCGATGACAAAACTCAGCGCCGAGAGGATGCCCGTCCATGTCGCGACCTGCCCGCCGGGAACATGAAGCTCCTGCAAGAAAAGCGGCGTGAATGCGCTGAAATGTCCGAACGCCTGCGACTCCACCACCCCTGCCAGCGTGAAGGCCGCCAGCAGCACCCGCCAATCGTCGTGCCATCCGCTACGGGTTACCGCGGTCTCGCCGGCCTGATCGCCCTCCGGCGCGCTACCTGCATCCCCCGTTGGCCTGCTGGTCTCCGTAGTATCAATTGTCATGCGTGCCCCTTCGCACGTGTTGCTGAATCTCGTCTCACAAAAGGCTGTAGGCCACCGCTGCTCAATTGGCCTGCCACTTCTGTTTCCACCACTCGCCGTGCGGCATCCCGGAGCGTTCCGCCGCGTTCAAAACAGCCGCCATGTCCAGCGGCGTCCGGCGGAGATCGATGCTCAGGCGGCCCGACTCGATGCTGAGCACCCCATACTCTGCCCAATGAACATGCCGGTTGTTGGGCAGCTCCGGGCTACCGGCGTTGACCCCCGGCAGGCCAATGCTGCCCACATTGACCAGAACCCCATCTTCGTAGCGGCGGAGCATCTGAATGTGGGTATGCCCTCCGATCATAACGGACGCGGCAAAGCCCGCAAGCATCTCCTTCACCACCGCATCAGGCGTAATCGCCGCAATCACATCGTCAAATGAACGCGGAGACCCATGATAACAGAGGACAGATCTGCCCTCATCCAGAGGAAGCTCAAAGACCGGCGAAAACGACCGAACATACTCGCGATCGTCGGATGTCAGTTGTTCCGCACACCACGACGTAATAGCCCGTAGCACCTCGCTATCCGACGTCTTTTCCCGCGGCTTAGCCAGTAGCCACGCATCCGTATTGCCAAGGATCACCGGACACTGCAGCGCGCGTAGGCGCTCGACCACCTCACGCGGCTGCGGCCCCAGAGCCGCCACATCCCCCAGGCAAATCATCTGGTCAACCCGCTCCTGCGCCACCTCCCGCAGCACCGTTTCTAGCGCGACCAGATTTCCATGTATATCTGCCAGGAATGCTATACGCATTCGCCCCCCTCCGCGACAATTCGCAACACATACTCACGAGGAACACAGCCATCAAAACCCCGCCGGCGATCGCAGCTTCCGCCCAAGCTATCCGCCAGCCACAAGCTATACCTATAGCATCTTGTGTGTCTGTCGTACGCTTCTATCAGCGCAATCCTTGTGGAAGTCTGATCCAAATTTCAACCCGCCTTCCTGATACATATGTGCCACTGGAGGAGATTGGATGCCGCACGATGCATGACGAACACGACGGACACGACGAACAGGACAAGCCCACCCAAGAACCAGCAACTACACCCAGCCAGCCCTACATTGGCTCTGCCGACCCAGGTGAAGCCGAGCGCCTCGCTGCTCAGGAAGCCGGCGCGCTCGACGAGCTGCGCGCCGCGCTTGCCCTCCACACTCCCGTTCCATACATGCGTGTGCTCGAATTGGGCTGCGGCTCCGGCGTCTTCACACAAGCACTGCTTACCGCCCTCCCCGATGCCACCATCACCGCCACCGACCGCGACGAGACGCTGCTCTCCTCCGCCCGCGAGCGTCTCGCCGCCGACGTTCAGCGTGGGCGTGTGACCTTCGCTCGTGCGGACGTCGTAAATCTGCCCTACCCCGCCCGCAGCTTCGATCTCGTCGCTTGCCGCTGTCTGCTCATGCACCAGCCCGACCCGCTGCTCGTCGCCGCGGAGATGTATCGCATAGCCTCGGTTGGCGGCCTCGCCCTGGCCATCGAGCCCGACTGGGGCGCTCGTGCCCTCTACCCCGACGGCGAGGCGCTGGCCGAGTTGCTCGATCTCGCGCGCCGCGCCCGCCCC
>DASVOW010000229.1:0-2132 GCA_036383155.1 Ktedonobacterales bacterium | reverse complement strand
ACGCTTGCCCTGGCCGATCACGTCTTCCAGGAGTTGAGCGGCGGTGAGCGCCAGCGGGTGCTGCTCGCACTGGCATTGGCGCAGGATGCCCCCATCGTGCTGCTCGACGAGCCGACCGCGCACCTCGATATCAAACACCAGATCGAGGCGCTGGAACTGTTGCGGCGACTCAACGCCGAACGCGGCCTCACGGTCATCGCGATCCTTCACGACCTCAATCTCGCCGCGCGCTATTTCGACCGGCTGGCGCTGCTCCAGCGCACCATTGTTGCCGATGGTCCACCGGCGCATGTCCTCGATGCCGCGCTGCTCTCACGAGTGTATGAGACAAACGTGCAGGTTGGCATCCTGCGCGGTGAAGAACACCTCAGTGTACTCCCCCCAGGCCAGACCACTGCCGTAACCGCAGGGCGTATACCTGAGCATGACACAGAGAGAGCTGGGTCACACGCATCCGTCCACGTCCTCGCGGGTGGTGGCTCCGGTGAGATACTGATGCGCTCGCTCGCCGACGCGCGTCTGCCCTTCACCGCCGGTCCGCTGAACGTCGGTGATAGCGACCACGCGCTGGCCCAGCGCCTCGCCCTCCACTGCATCACCGAGCCGCCGTATGCGCCAATCTCCTCACAGGCGATAGCTGCGACCGGCGAACGAATCGCGGCGGCTGGTGCGCTGGTGGTCTGCCCCATGCCGCTGGGTGCAGGTAACATTGCGCTACTGGAAACAGCCCTCGCCGCCTGTCGCTCAGGAACCTACGTCGTGTTGTTGGAGCCCGCCCGCGCGGTCCCTCACAACGAAAAGCAAGACCGCTCGGCAGATTCGGCTGCGAGAGGCGATCTCGCCGAGGAACGCGCCGCAGCCGCGCTGGCAGCCATAGCCCAGCGCGACTTTACCGGGCGAGGCGTCGGGCTGTATGAGGCGCTGGCCACGACTGGCGGATGCTGGGCTGACTCACCGTCTCAGGTGACGACGCTGCTACAGCGTCGTCAGGTAAGTACTTTCGGGTGATACCATCCTCACAGTTGCGGCAATCTACCCTCCCTTGAACGTCCTTCTGCACCCTATAGCTGCCTACTGAAATGCCCAATCCATACCGCTTGGTGGTTCGTTCCGGCATGTTCAGCCGGCTGCATGCCTGGCAAACCAGCGGATTGACGATGCACTGCTAGTGGCCTATGATAACGGGGCATGTATGAACGTAGCGTGCGGTGGATGGAGTGGGGCCTGTGGGCGCCAGCAAGCACAGGAAGGGCGTAAGACATGCAGCAGCTTTCCCCTGACGCGCTGGTAGGAGCCACACTTGGCGAGTACCGGCTGGAGCACTTGCTCGCCAAAGGCGAGCTAAGCTCGATGTATCTGGCAACCAATCCCAAAGCAAACACGCCATTTACGCTGCGAATTCTCCACGTCAACGCCGATCAAAGCACCGCGTCTGGAGCGGCATATGTAGAGCGCTTCCAGCAGCAGGCGAGCCACATTGCCACATTGCAGCATCCCTACATCCTGCCGCTGGTTGACTTCAACGTTTGGCGCGGCGTGCCGTACCTCGTCTGGCCTGGTGTCTCCGCTCGCGCCCTCACCTCCCGGCTTGGGCAGAATGTGCCGCTCGATGTACTGACCATTGGCCGCTACCTTGATCAGATCACTGCCGCCCTCGAATATGCTCACGAGCATGCGACACTCCACCGCAACCTGACGACCGATTGTATCTACATCCAGCGCGACGGCCAGCTACTCGTCAGTGATTTCGGACTGCGTCGCATGATCGAGCTTGGCCGGCAGGATGCCCAGTGGTATGCGCTCTACGATCTTGGTGAGGCCTGTGCCCCGGAGCAACTGCTCGGCCAGCATGCCAACACCTTTACCGATGTGTATGGGCTGGGGGGTGTGCTCTACCGGCTCCTCACAGGTCGCCCCGTCTTCACCGGTGACACGCGCGAAGACGTCGCCCATCTCCATCTGCACGCCCCCATTCCGCCGCTCAGTTCGTGGCGCGGCGGCCTCCCCAATGGCCTCGACGCGGTCATCGCCTCGGCGCTCGCAAAAGAGCCGGATCAGCGCGAGACGCATCCCGGCGCGATCGCCAACGCATACCACCAGATCGTCACACCCAACAATCCCGCGCGCGTGCC
>DASVOW010000228.1:0-2493 GCA_036383155.1 Ktedonobacterales bacterium | reverse complement strand
TGCCGCCTGTGCGATTGCCGCATGGATCTGTTCACGAATCGTTGCCAGCCCTTCCTCTGCCAGGGCGACCAGCAGCGCCTCTTTATCCCGAAAATGCAAGTAGAAGGTGCCCATCGCGACGTCGGCGCGCTGGATGATCTCGCTGATCGTGGCTTCCTGGTAGCCACGAGTGGTAAACACCTGGCGGGCGGCAGAGAGCAGGTCCGCACGCACACGTGCCCGTCGTCGTGCGACTCGCCCAGGTGCTGCCTCCATCGGTGGATGGGGAGTCTGATTCGTCTTCATGTTTTTGACCATGCACTAAAATTGAGATTTTGTCAATATTGAAGTCTAATCAAAAAGATGAGAAGCTGATGAGAAGCTATGGATGGCTGCGGAGTCGCAGCGAGTGTTCGTCAGCACGGGCCGGGAAGCTCTGAAGAGAGGGAAAAAGGGGTATTTCTCGCCACGGCTATCTCGTTGCGCATCGCGTGGGTCACAACCCAGCCCATATTCCGCAGCCTCATGTATCGACTTTGTAGCGTTTCTCGCATGAGGGTCCTAAGTACAGGCCATCATAAGGCCGTTCCGCCGTTGACAGGAGGAGTGACACCAGATAGACTGAGAGTGGGACGTGAAGCCCATGCGTAGTCCCATCCCAAGCCCACGCATCCAGTTCACTTGACCGCTGAAGCAGTCAAGCCGTTTCACCAGCTCATCCAAAGCTTATCTGAGCGTAGAGCACACCGTACGCGCTGGCGGCGCATGTTCGGATCATGCGGATCATGCTGGGAGCCACTGGTATGACTAATATCCTCACCACGCTCTCCATCTCTCACGTCGTGCAAGCAATCATTGTCGGCGGCGTGCTGGCGTTTCTCACGGCACAAGTCATCATGAATGCCGTGGTGAAAGCCATGACGACGACCGTCAACGGATGGAGCACCACCGTGAAAGCCGGCCAGCCCGGAAATGGCATCCTCCTACGGGCCGCCTGTGCCAGAATCCTGCCCGCCGTCAATGTGGTGCAAGAGGCTGCGTACTGGACGACAACCAAGGACAGCGCGGGGCGGACGCTGAACGGCCAGCACGAATACGTCCTGCAGTTTCCTGCAGGACAACTCCCGCCGAACGAGGCTTTCTGGTCGCTGACCATGACCGATGTGGTAGGGTACATGGTGAAGAACCCCATCGATCGCTACAGCGTCGGCAGTCGCTCCGGCCTCGTGCCGAATGCCGATGGCTCCATCGACATTTATATGCAGCGCGCGGCTCCCGCAGGACATGAGTCCAACTGGCTGCCGGCACCGGCAGGCAACTTCAAGCTGATGCTCCGCGCGTATCTGCCCGGCCGTGCGGTCCTCGACGGCGAGTACCACGTCCCGCCCGTCAAGAGAGTGCGGTGATGTGAGATGAACCGGTTCATTCTGAAATACGGATATCCCATTACGTTGGCCATCCTGGCCATCCTCGCCTGGGTCGTCTACAGAATTTTCTCTGCGGGGGGGAGCGGGCTCATTGGGTTTGTCGTCGTGGCAGTCATCATATGGGGAGTTGGCGCGGTCGTTTTCATTTATCTTTGGCCAACCTTCGCGTACAGCGCCTACAAGAGGGCGGTCGTGCAGCATGGGCTCGGCGGCGGCCCCATCCCCGTCAATACGCTGTACGCGGTGCCCACGCGCGTTTCGCCCGCGGCGTCAAACGCCAGCTTATTAGCCACCGGGACCGACGACGTGCTCTACATCGGCGGCTGGCTCGACCTCTCCAACGGGCCGCGAGTTTTGCACGTGCCGGACATGGCGGGCCGTTACTACAGCGTGCAGTTCACTGATCCGTCGGACGGCACTGATTTTGCCTATGTCGGCACACGCACCACCGGCACCGCGGCTGGCGAGTACCTCATCAGCGGGCCGGGCTGGAAAGGAACCGTGCCGCAGGGAATGGCACAGATTGCTGCGCCGAACAATGCGGTGCTCGTGGTCGGTCGTGTCTTTGTGGAGAGTGACAGTGATCTCCCGACCGCCTACGGGCTGGCGCAGCAGATACAGCTCACACCACTCAGTCACTGAGACCCCGATGTCTTTCAGGATTTTCGCCCCATTGGAGCGCTGAGCCCATTTAGTGCGCCTAACAAAACCGCCGCGCAAGCAGGCGAGAGAGCAGGATGGTTGCCAGCCATGGGAACGAGTCGAAGAAGCGCCTGGGGTGCCAACCCTTTCCCGGAAGGTGGTGAACGCTTCAGAAAAGTTCCTCAGCTAGCGCGACGATGATTCCCGCAGGGCCTCGCATGTAGCACAGCCGGTACAGGTCCTCGTACTGGGCCACCTCGCCGATGAGTTCGGCGCCGTGGGCGCGCAGGCGGGCCACGGTGTCGTCGAGGTCTTCGACGGCAAACATGACGCTCCGCAGGCCCAGCGTGTTCGGCGGGGCGCTCGCCGGTTCGATCTCGACCAGATCCGGATTACGGAACTTTGTCAGCTCAAGCCGCCCGTGGCCGTCCGGGGTCCGCATCAT
>DASVOW010000227.1:0-6014 GCA_036383155.1 Ktedonobacterales bacterium | reverse complement strand
GGCAACGGTTCCCTCCGCATTGACGAGTAGGCGGTTCGAGGAGATGCCTGTCACTTTCATGCCGCTTTGCTGTAGAAAATTGCGCACGGCCGCGACGTTATCGGCAGAGGGGGCATAGTGATCCGTGAAACTCTGGGGTGTAAGATATTGGTGATACTGAGCCGAGCTGTGTGCCTGCTGCTGGGCAATCAGCCCGTTCAGCGCTATGGGTTGGGCGAGGCGCAAGGCGATTGAGAGCTGGAGCAGACGAGCTCCATCCTCTTTACCCGTGGCCTTGAGGTCATTCAGCGCGCGTGGCTTGACGCCATGAAGGCGCACCTGGTGGCTATGATGCGTATCAATCGCGTGCGTCGACGGTGAGTTGGGAGAGGCAAAGATGCCTGCTGTGCCGCTTAAGAAGATAGCGACGAGTGCAAGCACAATGAGAATTGCTGCGGCCACACCAAGGGGACCGTAGGGCCGTCTCCTGGCAAATAGCGGCAGGTTGCGCCAAAACCGCATGCGGAATCCCTCCTCATATTCAGGAGACCCCTGAATGGAGAACACAACCATACTCGCTTGACATCCATCCGACACCACCCGACACCCACGAGAACCGTTCGCTGCATGAGAAGGGTCCGTGTGAGGGAGTATGGTAGGGAGAAGGTGAGCATTCCAATGAGCGCTCACATACTCTGAATAACGTCGCACAATTGCTGAGGTAACATGGACTACCACAGTGCGTATAACTGCGTGTGCACGAACACGTGTGGTGTATCGCAGTAAAGCGGGTGATCGGCGATTGGCACAGATCGAGCGTCAATCTATCCCAATCGCGCGGGAACTACCCAACAGCCGGCGAGACGTCATCCATGAACCAGCTGCTGCTAGCCACAGGCAACACGCTGAGATTGGCGGTCGTGCCACGGAACATCTCGACAATGCCCTGCTCGGACCATGAGATACGGACCACTGGCTGGCGAATCAACACAGGTCGGGGTTTGCAGAACGCGATGGCAGTTGACAGCGTCGTTATCTCCGGCTGGGGCAAAAAACGTCAGCAGCCACCGCGCAGCCGAGAGAACCCGTGCGTGGCACCAAAGACGGTGGGGCGTCATATAATGGGGTGATACGATACCCGATGAGCCGTGTGCTCGACATTCACACCTATCTCTTCTCATAAGGAGCGCCCAGTGCCCGCCAATAGCTCGGCGACACCGTCATCTACCGACCTCGCTATCGACCAGCGCGCCCTTGACGAGGTGGCGCTCACCCGCGATGAATACGAGCGTATCGTCACGTTGCTGGGCCGCGTGCCAAATCGCCTGGAGCTCGGCCTCTTTGGCGCGATGTGGAGCGAGCACTGTGGCTACAAAAACAGCCGCCCGCTGCTCAAGCGCTTCCCCACCGCCGGATCGCGTGTGCTGCTCAAAGCCGGCGCGGAGAACGCAGGCGCGGTGGACATCGGCGATGGGCTGGCTGTCGTCATGAAGATCGAGAGCCACAATCACCCCAGCGCCGTCGAGCCATACCAGGGCGCGGCGACCGGCGTCGGCGGCATCGTGCGCGACATCTTCACCATGGGCGCGCGCCCCATCGCGTTGCTCGATTCGCTGCGTTTCGGTCCGCTGAGCGAGCCACGCAACCGCTACCTCTTTCACGGCATCGTCGGTGGCGTCGGCGGCTACGGCAACTGCCTGGGCATCCCCACTGTCGGCGGCGAGATCTACTTTGATGAGAGCTACAGCGGCAATCCGCTAGTGAATGCCATGTGCGTCGGCCTGATCGAGGCGGGCAAGCTCATCTCGGCGCGGGCCGAGGGCGCGGGCAATCCCGTGCTGGTGGTCGGCGCCTCCACTGGACGCGACGGCATCCACGGCGCGACTTTCGCCTCCGTCGAGCTTGATGAATCCTCCGAGGAGCGCCGTCCCGCCGTCCAGGTGGGCAATCCTTTTACCGAGAAGCTGCTGATGGAGGCGTGCCTGGAGCTGCGCGACAAAGGCTGGATTGTCGGCATGCAGGATCTCGGCGCGGCTGGCCTCACGAGCTCCACAGTCGAAAGCGCCCACAAAGGCGACTCCGGCATCGATCTCGATGTGCTCAAAGCGCCGCGTCGCGAGTCAGGCATGACCCCCTACGACATGATGCTCTCCGAGTCGCAGGAACGCATGCTCGTCATCGCCCGCGCCGGCTTCGAGGAAAATGTGCGGCTGCTCTTCGAGAAGTGGGGCCTGCACTCCGAGGTCATCGGCCACGTCGTCGAGGATCACGTGATCCGCGTGCGCGAAGGCGATCGGGTGGTGGCGGAGGTGCCCACTCACCTGCTCACCGACGAGGTTCCAGCCTACACCCGTGAGGGCGTTTCCCCGCACGAGCTGGAAGACCTCTGGCGCTTCGACCCCGCCACGCTGGCGAGTCTCCCGGCGCCCGCCGATGCGCTGCTGGGCCTGCTGGCCTCGCCCGACCTGTGCAGCCGCGAAGATGTCTACCGCACCTATGACACGATGGTCGGCACGAATACGCTGATAGGGCCGGGCAGTGACGCCGCCGTGCTGCGTGTGCGCGACGCCAACGATCAGGATACCGGCAAGGCTATCGCCCTCACCACCGACGGCAACGGGCGTCTCACCTACCTCGATCCCTTCAACGGCGGCGCGCTGGCGGTCGCCGAAGCGGCGCGCAACATCGTCTGCTCCGGCGCGATCCCTCTCGCGCTTACCAATTGCCTGAATTTCGGCAACCCGGAGAAGCCGGAGATCTACTATCAGCTTGCCCAGGCTATCGACGGTATGACCGCTGCCGCCCGCGCGTTGGAGACGCCCGTGATCTCCGGCAATGTCAGCCTCTATAACGAGAGCTTCGGCCAGGCCATCTACCCAACGCCCGTCGTCGGAATGGTTGGTCTGCTCGAAGACCGCGCACCGACCCCTAGCGCTTTCCAGTCGGCGGGCGATGTCGTGGCGCTGCTCGGCGAGTGGACCACTAATCCCGCCACACTTGGCGGCAGCACCTATCTCAAGGCGCTACACGACACCGTCGCCGGTCGTCCCACTCAGCTCGATCTGGAACGCGAGCGCGCGGTGCAGCACCTTACGCTTGACGCTATCGCGGCGGGATTGATCCGCTCCGCTCACGACTGTTCCGATGGTGGCCTGGCGGTGGCGCTCGCCGAGTGTTGCGTCTGGGGCGGCCTCGGGTTCCGCTTCGATGGCGACGCAGCGCTGCTCCCGGCCGAGGGCGACGCGCTCGCCGCCACCGCGCTCTGCTACGGTGAGGCGCCCTCGCGTATCGTCGTCTCCCTCCCCGCCGAGCGCTGGGACGATCTGGCGGCGCTGGCCAGCACTGCCGCCGTGCCGCTGACTCGCCTCGGCGTCGTCGAAGGCGATCGACTCACGTTCGCTGGTCAACTCATCGATATCCCGGTACGCGATCTGCAGGCTGTATGGCGCAATGGCCTCGCACAGTCCCTACGTGGTGCTATCGCTACTCCGGAAGAGTGACATCCTATGCAGACGACGCCTGACGCCGACGGCGATGATGTAATGCGCGGCCCCGATATGCAGCAGCAGGTGCCCACCGTGCTGCGGGCGTTGCTCATCGACAATCTGCGCCTCAACGATGCCCTGCACAATGCTGAGGTAGAGCGCGCCATGCGTATCGTCCCGCGCCATCTCTTCCTGCCCAGCATCCCCCCGCGCGATGCCTATGCCGACATCGCCGTTCCGACGCATTGGCAGGGCAACCTCGCGATCAGTTCGGCGTCGCAGCCTGCCATGGTGTCGATCATGCTGGAGCAGCTTGCCGTCAGCCGCGGTATGCGCGTGCTTGAGATCGGCGCGGGCACGGGCTACAATGCCGCGCTGTTAGCGGAGCTTGTCGGCCCTACCGGCAGCGTTACCACGCTCGACATCGACATAGATATCGTCGAAGAGGCTGTGGAGCATCTGACCAACGCGGGATACACGCACATCGAGGCGATTGCCACCGATGGCGCTGCGGGTTGGCGCCCCGGCGCTCCCTACGATCGCATCATTCTCACGGTTGGAGCGTCCGATATTACTCCCGACTGGTTTGAGCAGCTCGTCGATGGCGGCATCATCGTGTTACCACTCTGGCTTGGCGGCGTCGAGGCCAGCATCGCCTTCCGCAAGCGTGGCGACGTATTGGAGAGTGAATCACTGGCTCTCTGCGGCTTCATGCGCCTGCGTGGTCAGGAGGCCGGCGAAGAGCAATTGAGGACGCTCGCCAATGGACGCCGCATCTTCGGCGATCGCATCGCCGAGGCGTCTACCGCCATTGAGCGGCTACTTGCCAGCCGCCCGCGCCGTCTGTTGTGGCAACGCGCCAATCCCAGCTTCATCCAATACTTGGGGTTACGCGGCTACCGACTCTTCACACTTTTCCCCAGACCTCCAAAGAATCCACGAGCGTCACGTCCCGGTCGCTGGGGCATCTACGTCGCGCGGGACGGCGAGCCGTCGCTGGCGCTCTTCTCCTACCGGCTGCCTGCCGTCATCGTCTTTGGTAGCATGGCTACGTGGCGCGTTATCGAGGATGAGTGGGCGCGCTGGCAGCGAGTTGCCTCCGCTCCGCTCGAACAGTGGCACATCACTGCGCGTCCGAGTGCCGACGATGAGGCCGCACCGTCGCACATGCTCCGCCTCACGCGCCGCCACTTCGTCTTCGATATCGATATGGCGCCCAATAGCTCCCTCTAAAAGCCCTTGGCGGGCTGCCTCACGATACTATGCGCCGCGCACGTCGAGGTCAGGGGGAAGGTGGGCCGCCGCGGCCCATACGGCATCGACCATGCTATCCGCCTCAAACAGGCGACCGAACAACTGGGCGGAATACGCCTTGCTATCTGCTCCCAGATCATCCCGGCAAAACACCTCCTGCCCGCATTCGATCACGTCTGTCACGACACGTTCGCAGCGATAGTACGTGAGCGCGACCCAATCTATCTCTGCCTGCCCGTACCCTTGAAAAAAGGGCGCTATGCCCTCTCGTGGAGAGGTATCCGACGGCGGATCCCCGACAAAGAGGAAATCGCGCTCTTTGAGGGCCAGCATCACGTCGTCCCAATCGATAATGAACACCCGGCCGTCATGACCGCGAATAATATTGCTTGGATGCAGGTCGGCGTGGCAGATGACATGCGGCTCCGCTTGCCTCTGGAGCACCCCTGCCAATGCCTCCATCAGTGTTAGCAACCTGAAGATCGTGGGCCTGTGCTCCATCCAATGTGCACGAAAAGCTCGCTCAGCCTGACTCCCACCCTCCGCACGTGCCTGATCTGCATCGAACGCGCGCACCCAATGGCCGTACTCGGTCGGATCAAAGGTCTCTTTTCGTAGAGACGGAAAGCCCTCAGGAGGCAGCGGAACCCGATGTATCTGCTTGATGGCCGTGCCTACAGCCTTCCACTGTGCATCCGTCATGCGCGGATTCCAACCCACATCCCCTTCGATAAACGGATATACAATCGCCGTCCAGTCCTCGTGCCCCCATTCTCCTAGCCCAGTCCACAAGGCATTCTGCCGTGTGGGAAGAGGAGCCACCACGGCGTCTACTCCCTGATCCTTGAGATAGCGCGGCACAATGCAACTGGGCTCGTAGAGTGTGCCGGACTTCGCCTTGAGCAGATATGCGGCCCCTGGCGCAGTCGTGACACGATAGACACCCGCCCTGCTATCCAGCCCCACAGGCAAGAACTCAAGCGTAACGACTGAGAGGCCATACTGCTCATGCAGATAGGCGCGCAAGTGCTCCTCTGGGATTTTCGGCGGTTCAAGCATAACGTTGTTTTCTCATCCTATCTGCCATAGATGGTGAGTATTCACGTGCTCGCCATAATTGTCTCTAACAAGAGGTCAGCGTGGCCGCATGCGCGCCGCGCCAGCCGCTCTCGGGCGTGCGGAGAGGCAGAGGGAGAAGTTGTCCTCCGCCCTCTATCGCTCATGTGCATTATGGGGAGAGAGATGCGGCCGCTAGAGATATTACCGACCCTGCCGCGGCACCTGCGCCGTCACCGT